>DASQDO010000204.1:0-1966 GCA_035634135.1 Actinomycetota bacterium | reverse complement strand
GACGCTCGAAGAGGTCGGCAAGGAGTTCAACCTGACGCGTGAGCGCATCCGGCAGATCGAGGCGAAGGCTCTGTCCAAGCTGCGCCACCCGAGCACGCCCGGCAAGCTCCGCGACATGGTCACGATCTAGCCCTTCTCGATGGTCAACACCGTCGTCCTCGCGATCTGCGACGTCCACCAGATCCCCGAGGCCGCTCAGGCGATCGCCGACCTTCCCGAGGTCAGCGAGGTCTATTCGGTCGCGGGCGACTACGACCTCGTGATCATGGTGCGCGTGCGCCGGCACGAGGACCTGGCGAAGGTCGTGACCGAGGGGATCCTGCGCGTGCCGGGCGTCGAGCGGACGCAGACGCTCGTCGCGTTCAAGGTGTTCTCCCGCCACGACGTCGAGTCGCTGTTCTCGCTGGGGTTCGACGAAGAGACGGTCTGACGTTTCGGTGGACGCGCTCGTCGTTCACTATCACGAGCTCGGTCTGAAGGGACGCAACCGCGACTTCTTCGAGCGCACGCTCGCACAGAACCTCAAGCGCGCCCTGCGCGGCACCGGCTACTCGAAGCTGCGCCGCGGGTTCGGCCGGATCGTCGTCGACTTCGAGCCCGAGGCGCGGGTCGGGCTCGCCGCCGAGCGAGCTGCGAAGGTGTTCGGCGTCGCCTACGTCGGCGCGGGCCGGCGTGTCGAGCCCGAGCTGGACGCGATCGGCGACACTGCGCTCGAGCTGATGCTCGCCGAGCCCTTCGAGTCGTTCGCCGTCCGGTCGCGCCGCACGCATTCCACGTGCACGCACAAGTCGAGCGAGATCCAGGAGGTCGTCGGCGCCCGCATCAAGGAGGCGTCGGGAGCGCGGGTCGACCTTCGCAACGCCGAGGCGACCGCGTGGGTCGAGCTGTTCGCCGGCGCGGGGATCGTCTACCGCAAGCGGTTGCGGGGGCCGGGCGGGCTCCCGGCCGGTACGAGCGGCCGGATGCTGGCGCTGCTGTCGGGCGGGATCGACTCCCCCGTCGCCGCGTGGCGGATGGCGCTGCGTGGAGCCGACGTCCAGTTCCTCCACTTCCACGGGCAGCCGTACTCGGACCCGTCCTCGGTCCGGCAAGCCGCGGACCTCGCGCAGGTGCTCGCCCGCTATCAGATGAGGGCCGTGCTCCACCTCGTGCCGCTCGGCGACGTCCAGCGCGAGATCGTTACGGAGTGTCCGGCGAACCTGCGCGTGATCCTGTACCGCCGGATGATGATGCGTATCGCGGAGAGGCTCGCGACCGACCTCGGGGCGCAGGCACTCGTCACGGGCGACTCGCTCGGTCAGGTCGCGTCGCAGACGATCGAGAACATCCGGACGGTCGACGCGGCGGTTCCGGGAGCCGAGGTCCTGCGGCCGCTCGTCGGCATGGACAAGCAGGAGATCGTCGACCTCGCGACGAGGATCGGGACGTACGAGATCTCGACCCGCAAGCACCAGGACTGCTGCGTGCTGTTCGAGCCGCGCTCGCCGGCGACGAAGACGCATCCCGGCCAGGCCGACGCGGCGGAAGCGGGGCTGGACGTCGAGACGCTGATCGGGAAGGCGCTGTCGGGGATCGAGACGCAGGTCTACGAGCTCGAGCCGCCGGACTGACAGGGAACGACTCGACGCCGCCGGGGGTCGTACGCACATGAGACGGCACCCGGTACACCTCGCGTTCGCCGCTGCAGCGTTGCTCACACTCGGGTTGGCGCCCCCTGCCGCCGCCGGGAGTGCGGCCACGCGCTGCCTCGGAGCCGCGGCGACGATCATCGGGACGGCGGGCCGCGACAAGCTGCAGGGCACGCCGGGTCGCGACGTCATCGCGGGCCTGGGCTCGAAGGACGAGATCCACGGCCTCGGGGGCGACGACCTCCTCTGCGGGTCGGGCGAAGGTGCGAATGCAGGGGTGCGCGACAAGTTGGACACGATCTACGGCGGCCCCGGCGACGACCGTCTCGACGGCGGCA
>DASQDO010000203.1:0-13252 GCA_035634135.1 Actinomycetota bacterium | reverse complement strand
CGATGGGCGTCGAGCTCGCCGGGCTCGACCTGGACACCCACATCGCGTCGTACCTCCTCGACCCGGGCGCCCCCGGCTACGCGATCGAGGAGAGGGCGCGCAAGTACACCGGGCGAGAGCTGAAGGCAGTCGACGGCGTCGACCGTTCCGAGGAGTCGCAGGGCGCGTTCGACCTCGGCGTGGGCGAGGAGGCGGAAGCGGAGGACGCGTGCCTGCGCGCGCTCGCGATCGCGGAGATCGCCGAAGCCGTGCGGCCCGAGCTCGCGCGGCTCGGCATGGAGGACCTCTACCGGACGATCGAGCATCCGCTGATCCCCGTCCTCGCGCACATGGAGAAGACCGGGATCGCGATCGACCTCGACTACCTGGAGGAGATGGCGCGCGACCTCGACAAGCGCATCGGCGTGCTCGAGGCCGAGTGCTACGACCTCGCGGGGGAGCGCGTGAACCTCGGCTCGCCGTCGCAGCTGCGCGTGCTGCTCTACGACAAGCTCGGGCTCAAGACCACGCGGCGCACGAAGACCGGGCTCTCGACCGACGCCAGAGCGCTCCAGCAGCTCGTCGACCAGCACCCGTTCGTGCAGAAGCTCCTCGACTACCGCGAGCTCGCGAAGCTCAAGAGCACGTACGTCGACGCGCTGCCGCCTCTGACCGACCCCGCCGACGGACGGGTGCACACGACGTTCGACCAGACCGTCGCCGCGACCGGGCGGCTGTCGAGCACGAACCCGAACCTCATGAACATCCCGGTGCGCACCGATCTCGGCAAGCAGATCCGGCGCGCGTTCGTGGCCGCGCCCGGTTACACGCTCATGTCGGTCGACTACTCGCAGATCGAGCTGCGCGTGATGGCGCACCTCTCGAAGGACCCGGTGCTCGTCGAGGTGTTCGCGAACGACGAGGACGTGCACACCGCGACGGCGATGCGCGTGTACGACCTCGACCCGTCCGAGCTGAAGACCATGCACCGGTCGGTGGCGAAGATGGTGAACTACGGGCTCGCCTACGGGATGGGCGCGCCGGGTCTCGCCGAGAGGCTGAACGTGCCGGTCGAAGAGGCGCGCGAGATCATGGACTCGTACTTCGAGGTCTTCGAGGGCGTCGCCAAGTTCCTCGACACCGTCGTGACGCAGGCGTACGCGGACGGGTTCACGACGACGATGTTCGGCCGCCGCCGCTACCTGCCGGAGCTCGGCAGCGGCAACCCGCGGGTGCGTTCGATAGGGGAGCGCCAGGCGCTGAACGCGCCCATCCAGGGCTCGGCGGCGGACATCATGAAGCTGGCGATGATCAAGGTCGACGCGGCGCTGGCGGAGTCCCGGACGCGGATGATCCTGACCGTGCACGACGAGCTGGTCTTCGAGGTGCCCGAGGGCGACGAGGACGCCGCCGCCGAGCTGGTGCGGCGGGAGATGACCGGCGTCGCCGACATGGAGGTCCCGCTGAAGGTCGACGTCTCCTTCGGGACGAATTGGTCGGAGACCAAGGACTAGCCGAAGAACCCCCTGGCGATCTGCCACAAAATGTCGGAAACTCCCAGAGTTAGGTCGGATTCGCGGACTGGGAGGGACCATGCGTCACAAGACCACCATCGGAGCCGTAGCTGCGGCACTCTGCCTCGCCCTGTGGGGCACCACCGTCGCCACGGCGGGGACCACGATGTCGACCGCGCTGGTCGGCTCCGAGGAGCGGCCCGGCCCGGGCGACCCCGACGGCCACGGCTTCATCGAGCTCACGCTCAACCAGGGCAAGGGGGAGATCTGCTTCGAGCTGACGCTCTCCGGCATCGACGCAGCGACCGCCGGCCACATCCACAAGGCCCCGGCGGGCGAGGCCGGCAGCGTCTTCGTCCCCCTGTTCGGCAGCGAGGGCCCCGCTGCGAAGTGCGTCACCGCCACGAAAGCCCAGGTGAAGGAGATCCGCCGGAACCCCGAGATGTTCTACGTGAACATCCACACGGCGGCATACCCGGCCGGAGCCGTGAGAGGCCAGCTCGGGGACTGACCGGCCACAGCCACCACGCAAGAGCAAAAGGGCCGCCCGACCGGGCGGCCCTTTCCGCGTGCAAGCCCGGTCTAGGTCATCGCACTCGCGCGCGGCACGAATCGGCATGGCCTCACCGGGCGGGCGTGTAGTCCTTTGGGATCACCTCGTAAACCACCCATATCCACCTTGTCCCGTCCGGGCGCGGCGTGACAGCGTCTTGCCAGACGGACGTAACCGGGATCCGGGACGGAGGCGAGTGGATGCGGGCAGCCGAAGAGGCGCTCACGCAGATCGAAGAGGTGTCGGTCTCGCGCCCGCCCGGCCCCCCGCCGCCACCACCTCCACCGCGCGTCGACGACCCGCGCGTCGAGTCACCCGGCCGGGTCATCCACCTGCCCGAGGCCGAGCCTGCACGGCTCGGCCCGGACTTCATGCGCGTGTGGGCCGCGGCCGCGATCTCCAACGCCGGTGACGGCGTCCGCATCACCGCGCTGCCTTTGCTCGCAGCCGCTGTGACGCGCAACCCGATCGCGATCTCCGGGATCCTCCTCGCCGGCAACCTGCCCTGGCTCCTGTGCTCGCTCCCGGCCGGGGCGATCGTCGACCGGATCGACCGGCGCAAGCTCGTCTCCGGCGTCAGCGCGGCGCGCGCTCTCGTGATGGCGCTGTTGTGCGCGGCGGTCGTGTTCGGCGAGGCGACGCTGCCGGCGCTCTACGCGGTCGCGTTCCTGCAGGGGCTCGGCGAGGTCTTCTCCGACAACGCGGTGTTCGCACTCGTGCCGTCGGTCGTCCCGCGCGAGCGTCTCGAGGACGCGAACGGACGGCTCGAGTCGGTCGTCCAGGTGACGAACCAGTTCGCGGGCCCGGCCGCCGGAGGGTTCCTGTTCGCCCACGCGGCGGGCCTCCCGCTCTTCCTGGACGCCGTGTCCTTCCTGGTCATGGCCCTGCTCGTGCGCGGGGTCAAGCTGCGCTCGCGACCGAGCGTCCATCGGGAAGAGGAGGCGCCCCGTGAGAAGACGAGCATCCGCGCGGACATCGCGGAGGGCCTCAGGTGGCTGCGCGCGCGTCCGGCCCTGCGCAACCTGAGCTACATCGCCGCGCTCACGAACCTCGCGCTCAACGGGACCTTCGGCATCTTCGTCCTGTTCGCGCTGGAGGAGCTCTCGATGAGCCCGACCGCGTTCGGGATATTGCTCAGCGTCGAAGCGCTCGGCGCGCTCGGAGGGTCGCTGCTGGCGGCGCGCATCCGCTAGCTCGTCGGGATCCCGCTCGCGATCGCGGGCGCGCTCGCAGTCGCCGGCGTGGCGAACCTGGTGATCTCGTCGACGGGCGCGGTCCCGGTCGTCGCCGCGATGATGGTGTCGGTCGCGTTCGCCGGTGGCGTGTGGAACGTCCTGACGAACTCGCTGCGCCAGGCGGTCACGCCCGACCGACTGCTGGGCCGCGTGCAGAGCGCGCACAGGCTGCTGTCGTGGGGCGCGGTGCCGTTCGGGACGTTGCTCGGTGGGTTGGCCGCACACACTCTCGGACTGCGCGCGCCGTTCCTGATCTCGTCGTTCCTGCTGTGCGCGCTCGCGATCGGTGCGTTTCTGAACTCGGAGCACCTCAAGCCCGAGTACATGGCCGCGCCCGCGCGTTAACTCGATTGGTTTACCCCAACCGCCACACGTCTTGCGCGCGCACTCGCGCCCAAACGCGCGCCGACCACCGGTTCGGGCCACACGGAAGATAGTCATAACTGCGTACTCAAGAATGGCCCGCACGTACCTTGCCGAGGCAAGTTGCATTTGACAGGCTGCTGTCACTGAGCAATTGGGAGGCTCGAGGAGGAGGTGCGCAGTGATCGACATCCGTGTCGAGACCGGGAAGCTCGGTCGTAGCTGGAGCTAGCACTACCGCACTTCTTAGGGCCGGGAGGCGCAGTACGGCGTGTGTGCCTCCCGGCCCTAAGCGCGTCCCGGCACCGCGCAGGGCTCAGCCCCTATACTCCTGTGGCCCCCGTTCCGGGGGTCGTTTGTCATGTAAGGGACCCGAACAAGAGGAAGTCGACCGTATGGCTGAAGAGCAAGGCGGAGCTGCGCAAGCTTCCGTGGACACGATCCCCGACGGCTCCGGCGGCACGATCGCCCGGACCGCACCTTCCACCTCCGGCGACACGTTCGCCGGCGGCACCATCGTCGAGAACGACGTAGGCGAGTCGTTCGAAGAGCTGATGGCTGCGATCGAGGAGACGATCAAGCCCTTCGACGAGGGCGACCTCGTGTCGGGCACCGTCGTCAAGATCGACAAGGACGAGGTGCTCCTCGACATCGGCTACAAGTCCGAGGGCGTCATCCCGTCGCGCGAGCTGTCCATCCGCAACGACGTCGATCCGTCCGAGGTCGTCTCGACCGGGGACCAGATCGAGGCCCTCGTCCTCCAGAAGGAGGACAAGGAAGGGCGCCTCATCCTCTCGAAGAAGCGAGCCCAGTACGAGCGGGCATGGGGGAAGATCGAAGAGATCAAGAACGCGGACGGCACCGTCACCGGCCCGGTCATCGAGGTCGTGAAGGGCGGGCTGATCATCGACATCGGCCTGCGCGGCTTCCTTCCCGCGTCGCTCGTCGAGATGCGCCGCGTCCGCGACCTCCAGCCGTACGTCGGCAAAGAGCTCGAGTGCCGCATCATCGAGCTCGACAAGAACCGCAACAACGTCGTGCTGTCCCGCCGCAAGTTCCTCGAGGAGTCGCAGGCCGAGCAGCGCCAGGACTTCCTCACCTCCCTCGCGAAGGGCGAGCGCCGCAAGGGCGTCGTCTCATCGATCGTCAACTTCGGTGCGTTCGTGGACCTCGGCGGTGTCGACGGCCTCGTGCACGTCTCCGAGCTGTCGTGGAAGCACGTCGACCATCCGAGCGAGGTCGTCGAGGTGGGCCAGGAGGTCGACGTCGAGGTGCTGGACGTCGACCTCGAGCGCGAGCGCGTGTCGCTGTCGCTCAAGGCGACGCAGGAGGACCCGTGGCGCCAGTTCGCGCGCCAGCACGAGGTCGGCGACGTCATCGAGGGCCGGGTCACGAAGCTCGTGCCGTTCGGCGCCTTCGTCGAGGTCGACGACGCGATCGAGGGCCTGGTCCACATCTCCGAGCTCGCCGACCATCACGTCGAGCGCGCCGAGGACGAGGTCGGCGTGCACGACCGCGTGCCCGTGAAGATCATCGACATCGACCTCGACCGCCGCCGGATCAGCCTGTCGCGCAAGCAGGCGATGCGCAGCGACGAGGCCATCGGCATCGCGCCCGAGACGACGCGTGAGACCGCGGCGCCGCCAGAGGACACGGCCGAGGAGGCCGCGCCCGAGGCCGAGATGGAGATGGAGCTCGAGGGTGGCGAGGGCATGGACTCGTCTGCCGCGGCCGTCGCGGTCCCGGCCGGAGACGGCCCGACACTCGAGCCGGATGCCGTGGACGCCGCACCGGCCCAGCAGGAGGACGACGAGCCCCGGCTCGACCCGGGGATCGACGAGGACGCCTCGCCGACGCCGGCCGCCGACGGTGCCGCGCCCGGGACCGACGCTCCGGTCGCGTCCGAGGACGAAGGCGAGGGCGGCGACGCGTCGATCGAGTCGATCGTCCAGGACCTCAAGCGCGAGCGCGGGCAGTCCTAGCTCCCTAGATGCTGGCAGTAGGCCTCACCGGCGGGATCGGGGCCGGCAAGTCGACGTTCGCCGCGCTCCTCGCCGAGCGGGGGGCCCAGGTGATCGACGCCGACCAGATCGGACGGGACGCGCTCGCGCCCGGCGAGCCGGCCTGGCATTCCGTCGTGAGCCAGTTCGGCGACGAGATCCTCGTCCCCGGGGCCATGCAGGTCGACCGCAAGAGGCTCGCCGGGATCGTGTTCGAAGAGCCGCGCAAGCTCGCGGCCCTCAACGCGATCGTGCATCCGGTGATCCTGCAGAGGATCGCCGACGACCTCGAGAAGCTGTCGCGGACGGACGCGGTGGTCGTCGTCGACGCCGCGCTCATCACCGAGCTGGGACTGCGCGACGCCCTCGACGCGGTGGTGGTCGTGACGACCTCGCGGCAGGAGCGCGTCGACCGCCTGGTGCGCACGCGCGGGATGAGCCTCGACGACGTCAACGCGCGTATGGCGTCACAGGCTTCGCCGGGGGAGCTCGAGGCGAACGCCGACTACGTCGTCCGCAATGACGGGACGCTAGAGGACCTCGCCGCGGAGGCCGACCGGGTCTGGGCCCTGCTGGAGGAGCGCGCGTGAGCGAGTCCTTTGAAATCGTTTTCCTCGACGCCGGCGAGACGATCCTGTACCCGCACCCGTCGTTCTCCGAGCTGTTCGCCACGGTCGTGACCGAGGCCGGCGTCCGGGTGTCGGCGGGCGACGTCGAGGACGTGCGCCGGCGTCTCGCCCCGCACCTCGTCGACATGGCCGAGGACTCGGGGGCCGACGGGGGAGTGTCGCTGTCCGAGGAGAGCTCCCGCACGTTCTGGACGTTCCTGTACCGCCGCTTCCTGCAGGAGCTCGGCCACGAGGACGAGGCGCTCGTCGAACGGCTCTTCTCGGTCTTCTCGAGCACTTCCACCTACCGGCTCTACGACGACGTCCTGCCCGCTCTGCGCGAGCTCTCGGAGCGCGGCTATCGCCTGGGGCTGATCTCGAACTTCGAACGGTGGCTCGAGGAGATGCTCGTCGAGCTCGAGGTCGGCCACGTCTTCGATGTCGCCGTCATCTCGGGGATCGAGGGGGTCGAGAAGCCCGACGCCTCGATCTACGAGCGCGCGCTGGACAAGGCGGGCGTGGACGCGGGACGGGCGGTCCACGTCGGGGACTCGCCCGGGCTCGACGTCGCGCCGGCGCGGTCGGTCGGCATCGAGACGGTGCTGCTCGATCGCTTGGGTCGCTACGCGGACCACGACGGCCATCGCATCGCCTCCTTGAAGGAGTTGCCGGACCTCCTCTCGAAGCTCTAGGGGATGGAAGACACTGGCTCGATCCGGTCGCAGGGCGGATACGACGAGCTCTCGGCGCTGTACCGGATCGCGACGCTCAGCACCGCGTACGGCAACCCTGCCGCCGTCGTCGAGGAGATCCTGCGGATCATCGAGCAGGTCGTGCACTGCGACCGGTCGGTGCTGTTCCTCTACGACGAGGACGCCGACGTGCTGAGGCTGCAGGACGCACGCGACCGCGGCTTCGTGCTGCCGCTGTCCGAGCCGACGATCCTGCGCCGGGTGCTGCACTCGGGGCTCGGCGAGGTCGTGAACGACGTCGACGCGGACTCCGAGAGCAACCCGATATTCGCCGACTCCCTCAACGCCCGCCAGCTCGTCGCTGCCCCCCTGGTCCTGACCGACAAGACGCTCGGGGTCGTCGGGGCGGTCAACTCGCGGCGCGGTGCCTTCACGCACGAGGATTTGAGGCTGCTGACCGTGCTCGCCGACCGCGTCGCGCTGACGATCGAGAACGGCGAGCTCGTCGCGCGCCTCCAGCGTCAGGTGCAGGAGCTCGAGGGCCTCCACCGGCTGTCGCGTCTGCTGCTGTCGAGCGAGACGATGGAGCGCATCGTCGGCGAGTCGATCCGGATCGTCGCCGAGATGCTCGACTGCGACAAGATGGCGCTGCTGCTCAACGACGACAGCGGGACGTGTCTCGTCGCGATGCAGTCCGCGGTCGGGCTGAACGAGCACCAGGTCGAGGGGCTGCGCATCACGCTCGACGCGCCGTCTCTCGCCGCGACGGTGTTCCGGACGAAGACCCCGCTGGTCTCGAACGACGCGCCGAACGACGCGTGGGTCAACCGCCACATGGTCGAGCTGCTCGGGATCGAGTCGCTGCTGGCGGTGCCTCTGACGACGGGGCCGAAGCCCATCGGGGTCCTCAAGGCCATGAACGCGCGCAAGGGCTACTTCAGCGACGACGACGTCCGCTTCGCGATGCTCCTCGGGGGCCAGGTGGGTGCGCTCGTCGAGTCGAGCATGGGGCGCCAGCGCGAGCGGCAGCTCGTCCAGAAGCTCCGCGAGGCCGACCGGACGAAGTCCGAGTTCGTGTCGATGCTGGCGCACGAGCTCAAGGGCCCGATGACGACGATCCTCGGCTTCAGCGAGACGCTCAAGCAGCAGTGGGACAGGGTCCCCGACGAGAAGAAGCTCTCGATCCTCGACATCGTCGCGAAGGAGACCGGCCGGCTGTCCCGCCTGGTCAACGACCTCCTCGACGTGTCGCGCATGGAGGCCGGGACGCTGCGCTACGAGCTCAACCCCGTCTCGCTGCCCGAGCTGATCGACAGCATCATCACCGTCCACACGTCGCTGAGCGCGCAGCACCTCGTCGTGAACGACATCCCCGCCGACCTTCCGAAGGCCCTCGCGGACAACGACCGGCTGCGTCAGGTCTTCATCAACCTCCTCACGAACGCCACGCGCTACTCGCCCGAGGGGACCGCGATCAGGGTGCGCGCTCGTCACCTCCCGGACGAAGGGACGATCGAGGTGTCCGTCACGGACGAGGGCATCGGGATCTCCGACCAGGACCGCGACCGCATCTTCTCCAAGTTCTCGATGCTGCCGAAGCCCGGCTGGGTCAAGAAGGGGACCGGGCTGGGGCTGTTCATCACGAAGGGGATCGTGGAGGCACACGGGGGCCGGATCTGGGTCGAGTCCGAGCAGGGCAAAGGCTCGACGTTCGCGTTCACGCTGCGTGCAGCGAACGGGGCCCCGGAGTAGCAACGCCGATGCGACGCACGGTGCGGCTCCTAGTGACGCTCGCGGTCCTTTCGACGGTGCTCGGCGCCGCTCCCGCGCCGGCCCGCGGCTCGTGCGACGACTTCGAGTACGACGACAAGTGCGAGGCCCGTTCGCTGCTGGTGAGGAGCAGGGTGGGTATCCGGGTGCTCCCGTTCCTCGTGCCGGCCTCGGACACCCTGCTCGCCGCGGGTGCCGACTACGTCGAGGAGGAGAGCTCCGGCGACATCGTCTTGAAGGCGTTCGACGCGAGCACCGGTCGCCGCCGCTGGTCGCGCTCGTACGGGGGGCCGCGTAGCGAGGCTCTCACCGCCGGCGCGCTGGGACGGAAGGGCCGGACGCTGTTCGTGGCCGGGACCAAGATGCGCGCCGGGCGTACCGACTGGATCGTCGCCGCGTTCTCGGTCCGCACCGGCCGCGTTCTGTGGGAGCGGACCTACGGGGGAGGGGGGCACGACGCTCCGGGGCAGATCCTCTTCGACGGACGCAACGACGCGATCTACGTGGCAGGGGGGGTATCGAGGCGGAGGCCGACGGCGGCAGTCGTGGCATACGACTCGTCGTCGGGCCGTCGCCTGTGGGTCCGCGAGCGCCGGCCCTACCGGCGCGAGTGGATCGTTCTCGGAGTCGACCTGCGCGCTCGCGATCTCTACGTCCTCGAGCGCAGCTCGTGCAGGACCTCCGGCTGCCGGAAAGACGGCCTGACGCTGACACGTGCGATGCCGACCAGGTCGGGCTTCCACCTCGAGTGGAGCGGCCCCCTGAGCGAGCGGGACGGCTCGATCGTGTTCGGGCCCTCGCCGCTCGAGGCGACCGCCGGGGGAGTGATCGTCGGTGGTGTCCAGTACGACGAGGCGACGTACGAGGTCTCGTTCTTCGAGAGGGCGTGGGGGCGACGCAGGTGGACGGCTAATCCGGATCCCGCGGGCGAGCCCTCCGTCACGTATCCGATCCTCGCCGCCGACCCCAGGAGACGGCAGGTCGTCGTCGCGGACGCGTCCCTGGGGACGCCCTCCAAGGTGCGCGCCATCGGGTTGCCCGACGGACGCTTCCAATGGGAGCGCCCCTTCCCGGGAGGAGACTTCCCGGGAACGGTCTACGACGTCGCCGTCGGGCGCGCGGGTGTGTACCTGGCCGGGATGGCCGAGGGCCGGAACGAGACGATCTCGCCGACCACGGTGCACCTCGGCCCCGACGGGGGCCGTCGCCGGTGGGTCGCGCGCTACGCCGTCGGACACGGTTGGGAAGAGGGCGTCGGCTCGTACCTGCGCGCCGGGCGCCACGGGGTCACGGTCGTGTTGGGCACGCCGACGAACGACCTGGGCGGCTTCCGGGACGACTGGGTCGGCCACGCGACGTACCTCAACCGCGAATAACAGCCCGGGGATTCTTGTCGCAGGGCGGTCTTAGACTGCCCCCATGCCCCCGTTCAAGGTCGTAGCCGACTTCGCCCCCGCCGGGGACCAGCCCACCGCGATCCGGGGGATCGCCGAGCGCGTCCAGCGCGGCGAGCGCTACACGACGCTGCTCGGCGCCACCGGGACGGGCAAGACGGCGACGATCGCGTGGGCCCTCGAGCAGATCCAGAAGCCGACGCTCGTGCTCGCACCGAACAAGTCGCTGGCGGCCCAGCTCTGCAACGAGTTCAAGCAGTTCTTCCCGCACAACGCGGTCGAGTACTTCGTCTCGTACTACGACTACTACCAGCCCGAGGCGTACGTCCCGTCGTCCGACACCTACATCGAGAAGGACTCGTCGATCAACGACGAGATCGAGCGGCTCCGGCACTCCGCCACCAGCGCGCTGCTCCAGCGCAACGACGTGCTGATCGTCGCCAGCGTGTCGTGCATCTTCGGCCTCGGCTCGCCGGAGGAGTACCTGAACCAGGTCGTGAGCGTCGCCCGCGGGGGGACCGCGGACCGCGACTTCATCCTGCAGAGGCTCGTCGACATCCAGTACGAACGGAACGACGTCAACTTCGTGCGCGGCAAGTTCCGGGTCCGCGGCGACACGATCGAGGTCTTCCCCGCCTACGAGGAGCTCGCGCTGCGGATCGAGCTGTTCGGCGACGAGGTCGACCGGATCGTCCAGCTCGACGCGCTCACCGGCGAGATCGTGCGCGAGCTCGACCACGTCACGGTGTACCCCGCGTCGCACTACGTCGCGTCGAAGAGCCGTATGGAGCGCGCGATCTCGGCCATCGAGCGCGAGCTCGCCGACCGGCTGTACGTGCTCGAGAACGAGCGCAAGCTCCTCGAGGCCCAGCGGCTGCGGATGCGCACGAACTACGACCTCGAGATGATGCGCGAGGTCGGCTTCTGCAACGGGATCGAGAACTACTCGCGCCACATCGAAGGCCGCGAGCCCGGGTCCCGCCCGAACACGCTGCTCGACTACTTCCCCGACGACTTCCTCGTCGTCCTCGACGAGTCGCACGTCGCGGTCCCGCAGCTGAACGGGATGTACGAGGGGGACCAGAGCCGCAAGCGGGTCCTGGTCGAGCACGGCTTCCGTCTTCCCAGCGCGCTCGACAACCGGCCTCTGAGGTTCGACGAGTTCCTCGAGAAGGTCGACCAGATGGTGTTCATGAGCGCGACGCCGGGGTCGTTCGAGCTCCGCCACGGCGGCGAGCCCGTCGAGCAGCTCGTCCGGCCGACGGGCCTGATCGACCCCGAGGTCGTGATCCGCCCGACGAAGGGACAGATCGACGACCTCATGGAGGAGATCCGCAAGCGCACCGAGGCCGGGGCGCGCGTGCTCGTCACGACGCTGACGAAGAAGATGGCCGAGAACCTGACGGACTACCTGCTCGAGTCCGGCATCAAGGTCCGTTATCTCCACGCCGACATCGACACGGTCGAGCGCATCGAGATCCTGCGCGACCTGCGGCTCGGCGAGTTCGACGTGCTCGTCGGGATCAACCTGCTCCGCGAGGGTCTGGACCTTCCCGAGGTGTCGCTGGTCGCGATCCTCGACGCCGACAAGGAGGGCTACCTGCGCTCGCAGACGTCTCTGATCCAGACGATCGGCCGCGCGGCCCGCAACGTCGAGGGCCAGGTGATCATGTACGCGGACGAGGTGACGGACTCGATGCGCCACGCGATCAACGAGACCCAGCGCCGGCGGGGGATCCAGATGGCGTACAACGCCGAGCACGGCATCGACCCCCAGTCGATCCGCAAGGCGGTGTCGGACATCCTGATCTCGGGCTTCGGGCGCAAGCGCGAGGGCGACACGGTGCCGTCGAAGTCCAAGAGCCGTCGGCGCGACCCGATCGGCGGGACGCCCGACGACCTCAAGAGGCTGATCCTCCAGCTGCAGGAGGAGATGCACACGGCGGCCGAGGACCTGCGCTTCGAGTACGCGGCTCGGATCCGCGACGAGATCGCCGATCTGAAGCGCGAGCTGCGGGACGTCGGCTGAGCGGTAGGCCCCCGGCTCCGATCCCGGCCGCGCGCGCACGTCTCCGCGGGAGGGTGTCTGACATGTCAGACATGTCTGACGCCCCGGGGGAGGAGGGATGCGCGTGATCCGGCCCGGGCGGCATCCCGACGACCGGGCGATCCTCGCCCTCGCGGTCCCGGCGCTCGGGGCCCTGGCGGCCGACCCGCTGTACTCGGTGGTCGACACGATCCTCGTCGGGCACCTCGGGCCCAGGCCGCTCGGCGCGCTGGCGATCGGGACCGCCGCCGTCCCGGTCTCGTTCTGGGTCTTCTCGTTCCTCGCGTTCGGGGTGACGCCGAAGGTGGCGATGCTGCTCGCCGCGGGGGACCGAGACCGCGCCGGGATCGTCGGCGTGCAGGCGCTGTTGCTCGCGCTGTCGATGGGGGCCGTCGTGACGGTGGCGGGGGTGCTGCTCGCCGGGCCGGTCGTGCGGGGGCTGGGGGCCGGGCCCGAGATCGCGGGGCTCGCCGAGGACTACCTGAGGATCCGGGTGCTGGCGTCCATGCCGGTGCTGCTCGTGACCGTGGGGCACGGGTGGCTCCGGGGTGCGCAGGACACGAAGACGCCGATGCTGATCGTGACCGCCGGGGCCGTCGCGAACGCGGTCCTCGACTACCTGTTCATCTATCCCTTCGGCTGGGGCGTCGCGGGGGCCGCGTGGGCGACGGTGGTCGGGCAGGCGGGGGCCGCGCTCGCGTTCGTGGTCGTGCTGCGGCGGCGGATGCGGCCGCCGTCGTGGCGATGGCACGGGCCGTCGTTGCGCGAGCTGTTGAGGGTCGGCGTCGCGCTCGTGATCCGGACCGGCGTGCTGCTCGGCGCGCTGACCGTCGCTACGTCGGCGGCCGCGCGCATGGGTGTGGTGCCGCTCGCCGCGTGGCAGATCGCGATGCAGGTCTTCTCTCTGCTGGCGTTCACGGTGGACTCCGTCGCGATCGCGGCGCAGGCGCTGGTCGGCAACCGCCTGGGGACCGGGCGGCCGGAGGAGGCGACCGCCGTGGGCCGCAGGCTGGTGTGGTGGGGGCTCGCGCTGGGGGCCCTGCTGCTCGTCGTGCTGGTGCCGCTCGCGCGGCCGCTCGCCGGCGCGTTCACCGACG
>DASQDO010000202.1:0-4205 GCA_035634135.1 Actinomycetota bacterium | reverse complement strand
AGGTAGTCGAGCTTCTGCAGCAGGCCCTTGAAGTCGCCCATGCCGTCGGCGTTCGAGTCGTAGAAGCTGCGCACGTAGAGCTCGTAGAAGACGGCGGTCTTGTACCACTGCGGGTTCGCGAGCACGCGGCTGGGCGCGCCGGCGGCGCCGCCGAGCAGCGGCTGGCCCAGCTCGGTCTTCACCTCTGTCTTCGGAGGTACCGGTTGGTTCCCTCCCACCTAGCGCTCCACGCGGAAGACGTGGGCGGGCTCGTGGAAGGGGTCGAGCCGCACGTAGTTGTGCGACCCGTGCCACAGATAGGTGTCGTCCGAGATGAGGTCGTGGACCCGGAACGGGTGCGCCGGGTCGATGCCGAGGGCGTCGAGGTCGAGGTGCACGGTCGCCTCGGCCCAGTGGACGGGGTTGAGGTTCACCACGACGAGGATCGTGTCGCCGTCGCGCGACGTCTTGCTGAACGCCATGACGTTGTCGTTGTCGACGAAGTGGAACGTGAGGTTCGTCATCTCCGACAGCGCGGTGTGCGTGCGCCGGATGTCGTTGATCCGCTTGACGTACGGGACGAGGCTGCCCTCGACGTTCAGGTCCCGGTGGCGCAGCTCGTACTTCTCGGAGTGCAGGTACTCCTCCGAGCCCTGCCGCACCGGCTTGTTCTCGAAGAGCTCGTAGCCGGAGTAGATGCCGTACGTCGGCGACAACATCGACGCTAGGACGAGCCGGATCTTGAAGGCCGGGGGCCCTCCCTGCTGGAGGTACTCGTGCAGGATGTCGGGCGTGTTGGCGAAGAAGTTCGGGCGGAAGTAGTCGGCGAGCTCGGTCTCCGTCAGCTCGGTCAGGTACTCCTGCAGCTCGAGCTTCGTGTTGCGCCACGTGAAGTACGTGTACGACTGCGTGAAGCCGAGCTTGGCGAGCCGGCGCATGACCTTCGGCCGGGTGAACGCCTCGGCGAGGAAGATCACGTCGGGGTTCTCCTCCTGGACCGAGTCGATCAGCCAGTGCCAGAACGCGAACGCCTTCGTGTGCGGGTTGTCGACGCGGAAGATCTTCACGCCGTGCGAGATCCAGAAGTCGACGACGCGCTTGAGCTCCGTCCACAGCCCGTCCTTGTCGGGCGTGTCGAAGTTGATCGGGTAGATGTCCTGGTACTTCTTCGGCGGGTTCTCCGCGTACTGGATCGAGCCGTCGGGGCGGATCGTGAACCACTCGGGGTGTTCCTTCACCCACGGGTGGTCGGGCGAGCACTGGATGGCGAAGTCGAGGGCGACCTCGATGCCGGCCCGGTCGGCCGCCTTCATGAACGCGTCGAAGTCGTCGATCGTGCCGAGCTGCGGGTTGACGTCTGTGTGGCCGCCGTCCTTGCTGCCGATGGCCCAGGGGCTGCCGACGTCGCCCTCCTGGGCTTCGAGCGCGTTGTTCTTGCCCTTGCGGAACCTCTCACCGATGGGGTGGATGGGCGGCAGGTAGACGACGTCGAAGCCCATGTCGGCGACCGTCGCGAGGTGCTTGGCCGCGGTCTTGAACGTGCCGTGCTTCCCGGGCTTGCCGGTCGAGCGAGGGAAGAACTCGTACCAGGCGCCGAAGCGGGCACGTTCGCGGTCGACCTGGAGCTCGAAAACCGGCTTCGACTGGGTCGAGCCGGTGCGGTCGGGGTAGCGGGCCATGAGGACGCCGACGCCCTCGTCGAGCAGGGCGTCGACCCGAGGATCGCCGAACCCTGTCGCGGGTCCGTCACCGTCCCGTGCGGCCGTGATCGCGGTGTTGAGGGGGCCGCGCTCCTTTGCCGGCACCTTCTTCAACCGGGCCTCGAGCAGCCGTGCGCCTTCTTCCACCTCGAGGGCGACGTCCTGCCCCGCCTCGACCTTCTTCATGAACCCGCTGCGCCACGTGGCGAAGTGATCCGTCCAGGCCTCGACCTGGTACTGCCAGCGGCCGATCTCGGTCGGGCGGAACGTGCCGGTCCACTCGTCGTTGCCGAGGTGTTCGAGCGGGGCCTCCAGCCACCCACTGCTGGAGGATCGCCGAGGCGATCCTTCGTTCGCGTCGTTGGGCCCCCGGTATCGCACGACGGCTTTGAGCACGGCGGGCCCGTCACGGAAGATCTCGGCGTACACCTCGACCGCGTCGCCGACGATCGCCTTCGCCCGGAAGAGGCCGCAATCGACCTGGGGGCGGACGTTCTCGACGACGACGTGACCTCTCTTGGTGTCCAGCTTCACGACCGAATCCCTCCATTGGTTGCCCGCGTTTGTTCGTTTTTACGACCTTGCCCGCCGCCCCGGCCAGGCTAACGTCTGCTCGACGGGCGGCGTCTCGGGCGTACCGATCGGAGGGCAGTGGCGAGCACGGGGATCGCAGCGGGACTCAGCCTCCTCGGGTTCCTCTTCCCGGTCGTCGTCCTGCTCGACGCCGCCGGCGGACGTGCGTAATCCCTCGATGGGCCCGTTCGAGGCGGCCCTGAGGTTCGGAGCCGTCGCGGGGTGTGCAGTCGTCGCGCTGGTCGCAACGCATCTCTTCTTGCGTCGGAAGGCGCGGGCTCCTCCGTCGATTGAGCCGATGAGCGCGGGCCGCATCCGTCCAAGTGCTCAGAACTGAGCGGTAACCCACCCCCCGGCCCCCATACGGTCGCCTAGGGACGACGGAGCCAGCAATCGGGGGTGGGGGTGAAGGGGCAAAGGGTCGCGGCGATCTTCGCTGCAACGGCCCTCATCGCGCTCGGCCTGTCGATGGGACTGCTGCGCGCCGAGGACGACCCGGCGCCGAAGACGCGGCGAGACGAGCCCGAGCCGTTGCCGAACGTGTTGATCGTCATAACGGACGACCAGCGCGGGGACGCGATGTGGGTCCTGCCGAGGACCAAGCGTCAGTTCGAGCAAGGCGGCGTCCGGTTCACCCAGGCTTTCGCCACCACACCGCTCTGCTGCCCGTCGCGGGCGTCGATCTTCACCGGCATGTACGCCCACAACCACCGCGTGAAGACCAATGCCGACGCGCACGAGATGGACCCGGAGAAGACGCTCCAGTTCCACCTACAGCGCCGGGGGTACCGCACGGCGATCTTCGGCAAGTACCTCAACGGCTGGCGCACGGCACCGCCGCACTTCGACGAGTGGGCGGTGATCGGGACCCATCGCTACCGAGGTGGGTGGAACGTGAACGGCGAGCGGACGACGATCGGCTCCTACTCGACGACCTACATCCGCCGCCAGGCGCTGCGTTTCCTCGAGGAGGCGGAAGCCGACGACGACCGGCCCTGGCTGTTGATCCTCACGCCGCAGGCACCGCATCCGCCGGCTACCCCGGAGGAGAGATACGCGGACGCGACGCTTCCCGTCCCGCGTCCCAATCCTGCGCAGCAGGAGCAGGACCTGTCCGACAAGCCGCCCTACTTCCGGTCGATCGCCGACCCGTCCGACGACGCGGTAGCCGAGGCGCGGGAACGGCAGCTCCGGACTCTGATGTCGGTGGACGATCTCGTCGCCGCGACGTTCGCCAGGGTGGCGGGGCTCGGCGAGGAGCGGAACACGCTGGCCTTCTACCTGTCGGACAACGGGTTCACCTGGGGTGAGCACAACCTGTTCGGCAACGCCGAGTCGAAGAACAGCCCGTACGAGCAATCGATCCGGATCCCGCTGTTCGTGAAGTGGCCCGAGCGGATGAACGGGAGCCGCGTCGACGACCGGCTGGCGGCGAACATCGACGTCGCTCCGACGGTGTTCGACGCGGCGGGGGTCGAGGTCGACATCCCGCGGGACGGCCGGTCGCTGCTACGCGACTGGGACCGCCGGTACCTGCTGCTCGAGAGATGGCGGACGCAACACGCCCCGATGATCCCGGACTGGGCTGCGCTGTGGACGGGGACCGAGCAGTACGTCGAATACTCCGACGGCGGCACGATCACGGCGCGGGCGTACTACGACCTGGTGGAAGACCCCTGGCAGCTGGACAACCTCCTGACGGACGAGAACCCGGTCAACGACGCGCGGGCCCGGCATCTGCACCAGGAGCTGCGGAAGGTTCGGTTCTGCCGGGGGCCGGCGTGCCCGTGAAGTTGAAGACATCTACTCAGAGGTAATGAGCTTGTTACACACAACACCTCCCGTCGACGGTACGTCGACGAGGAGGCTCCCATGCGGCGCAAGGTCTGGTTCTTGCTGTGCTCGACGCTCGCCCTGGCCGCTCCGGTCGACGCGGCCCCTGCCCCCCGTACC
>DASQDO010000201.1:0-9454 GCA_035634135.1 Actinomycetota bacterium | reverse complement strand
TCGCCTTGTAGTCGCCCGAGAAGAGCTCGGCGATGGTCCGCCGGTACGCGCGGTCCCCGTCGTTCTCCAGCCGGTTGATCTCGACCCAGTACTCGTCGAGGTTCGACATCTTGCGCAGGTTCGGCATCGCGACCGCGGTCGTCGCGGCGGCCTTCTGCAGGATCTCGGCGAGCGCGAGCATCTGGGGCAGCGGGCGCTCGATCTTGTGGAGCTGCAGGTACTCGGCCGCGGCCTCGACGTGGTCGAGCACGTCGTCGAGGTTGGACGCGAGCTTGTGGATGTCCTCGCGGTCGAACGGCGTCACGAACGTCGTGTTGAGGCGCCGGATCATCTCGTGCGTGATCTCGTCGCCCTCGTGCTCGATGTCGACGACGCGTCCGGCCTTGATGTCGAGGTCCCTGTAGTCGCGCAGGAGGTCCAGCAGGCCTTCGGCCCCCTGCTGGACCTTCCCCGCCATCTCTTCGAACAGGTCGAAGAACGATTCTTCGCGCGGAATGAGGCGCAGACGCAATTGACTCTCCCCGGTCGGCTCTGCCTACGCCGGGGAGGATAGCGCGCTAACCCCTACAGGTTGTCGACCACGAACGTCGAGTAGTACGCCGAGAGGAACGTGTTCTCGGTGCCCTTCTCGAGGTTCTCGCGGCTCCCGGCGACGACCTCCATGAACGGGACCGTGTCCCACGGCTGGTGGTAGCCCGGGTAGTCGCTCGCGGTCCGCATCCCGGTCCAGCGCATCGAGAACCAGCCCTTCTCGGCGAAGTTCGACTCGTCCGAGTTGCGGATGTTCGGGCCGCAGGAGCAGACGTGCGGGTCGGTCCCGAACGGCCACTTCTCGGTGTTCGCCGCGCCGCCGTCGCCCTCCGGGAACTTCAGGAAGTCGAAGTTCACGTAGTCGATGATCGGGAGCGCCTTCAGCGCGTCCTCGGGGGCGGGGCCGTGATAGATGCAGATGCAGTAGGGGGCCGGGTAGCCGATGCCCACCATGTCGAAGCCGAACGCCGCGGCGATCTGCTGGTCCTTCTTCTCGAGCATGTCGGCGTAGAGCTGCGAGGCGACGAGGCCGCTCTCCTCCGCGTCGAACCACAGCAGCGCGATCGACTTGTTCGTCTTGATCTTCGAGAACGCCTTGCCGAAGTAGCGCAGGATGTTCGTGCCGGAGCCGTCGTCGTACGCGCCCTGGATCGTCAGGCCGGCGCTCGCGATCGTGTCGTAGTGGGCGATGAAGGTGATCCACTCGTCCGGGTTCTTCGTGCCCTTCTTGACGGCCTCGACGACGCGCACGGTACGCGCGGGCGTCCCGCCCTGCAGCTCGAGGATGCGGGTCTTGAAGCCGTAGCCCTTGGCCTCCTCGGCGAGGAACTCGGACACCGCGATGTTGTGGGGGGCAGGACCGACGCCCGGCAGGTTGTAGCGCGCCGGGTACTGGTCGACGAGCTCCTCGAGCCCGGTGATGATCTCGGCCCACGTGATCTACGGCTTGGGGACCTTCTTCAGGTCGACGAACTTCGGGGTCTTCGACGCCTTCTGGGCGAACGACTGCGGCGCCGACGCGAGCGGCAGCAGCAGCGCGCCGGCCACGGCGACGGCGGCGAGCTTCCTGACGTTGCGGATCATCGTGTGGGTCCCCCAAATCGGTCGGGTCGTGTCCTGTCGTGTCCTTCCGAGACCTTGTTCGCCTCGCGAGGGCGTCGTTCCTGCCGCGGGAGAGCGTGGCCGGTTTGCAGGACCACACGCCGAACCGTCGAACTTCCGCGTCAAGGACGAAACCCGAACGAGAGCAGGAGAAAAGACATGAACAAGAAGCTGCTGGTCTCGCTGACGGCCGCCGTGGCGGTCTTCGCGACGTTGATGCCGCTGGGGGCCGCGCAGGCCGCCAAGAAGGGCGGTCCGGTCGTGGTCGGGGAGGACCCCGCGGGCGACTGGGGCGACGGGAGCAACACGGCCGCCGGCGACGCGCTCGGTCAGGACCTCGTGTCCGCGACGATCGGGATGGCCGACGCCAAGACGGTGAACTTCGTCATCGGCCTGAACTCGCTCCCGCCGACCGGCGGAACGCCCGAGGCCACCCGTTACACGTGGGACTTCTCGGTCGACGGCACGGGCCTCGAGCTCGACGGCAAGTTCACGAACTACTCGCGTGGCGCATGTGACCCGACCGCCGGCAGCTGCCCGCCCCCGCGCGACCCGGGCCTGCAGCCGTTCCTTCTCCGGGGCGAGTGCACGACCGAGGCGACCCCTGCGATGACGCTCACGCTGTGCCAGGAGCTGGCGAAGATCCAGGCGATCTTCGACGCCGACGCTGCGACGATCACGATCCCCGTCCCGGTCGAGGCGCTCGGTGCGAAGCCGGGCTCGAAGATCGTCGGCATGGCCGGCACCTTCGGCGGGACGATCTCCGCGGCCCCCGCGGCGTTCTTCACCCGCAGCGACTTCCCGATGGACCAGCTGTTCACGACGAAGACCTTCACGCTGCCGAAGAAGAAGTAGACAAACCAGTACGAAAAACGGCCCGTCGATCGGACGGGCCGTTTTTCTTTTCCCGCGTTCGAGTGAACCGTCGGATTCAAATAGGACAAAACACCCGGCTCGCGTCATCTCCGTGTCAGCTCCTCGCAAACAAGCGCAGGAACGGCCCCCACACCGTCGAATCACCCACCACCGAACAGATAGTGCGGAACGAAACCGCCCATTTCCGAAAGGGAGAACGATGAGAAGGTTGTCGATGAAAGTCCTCGCAACCGCAGCTGTCGCCGGCCTGCTCACCATGGTCGCCACCGGCTCTGCGGGTGCAAACCCGAACCCGAACGCCGGGGTCCAGCCTGCTCCCCTCTCCGGGGAGGGCGAAGGCCTCAAGCTGATCAAGAACATCCCGACCGCGAGCGGCACCGACATGGAGTTCGCGACGATCAAGGGCCGCGAGTACGGCTTCGTCGCCGCCCGTACCACGGCGAACTCGCCGAACGGTGGCCTCTACGTGATCGACGTGACCAAGCCCGAGAAGGCGAAGGTCGCCGGTTACCTCCCCTGCAACATGACGCAGATGGACATCCAGCTCAGCCACGACAAGAAGACGGTCATCATGGCGGCGGACGGTGCCGGTGGCCCCGACTCGTGCCTCATGGTCGGCCAGCTCGGCTTCATGACCGTCGACATCTCGAACCCGAAGAAGCCCAAGGCGATCGGCTCTGCGATCAACCCCCGCGGCTCGCACAACACCACGGCGCACCCGACCAAGCCGTACGTCTACAACTCGGACTCCGACCTCGAGAACCCTCGCGGTGAGATCCAGATCTGGTCGATCAAGAACCCTGCCAAGCCCGAGCTCGTCAACACCGTGACGTCCGTCGGCCTCAGCCCGCACGACATCTCGTTCAACAAGAAGGGCACGCAGGCCGTGACCGCCGGCATCGAGAGCGTCGAGCTCTTCGACACGACCGACCCCGAGAACCCGACGCTCCAGTCGGTGTTCCAGTGCCCCGGCTGCTCGATCACCCACGACGCGAAGTTCACCCCGGACGACGCTGGCCTCGTGATCGGTGACGAGGGTGGCGGCGGCGGCACGTACCCGTGCCCCGGTGGCGCCCTGTACTTCTACGAGCTGCAGCAGGGGATCGTCCCGGTCCTGACCGGTGTCTACGAGCCGAACGAGGTCGTGCTCGCCCAGGAGGGCCAGACGAACGTCGGCCCGTGCACGAGCCACGTGTTCGACTTCGACCAGGACGGCTCGCACCTCGCCATCTCCTGGTACACCGCCGGCACCCGCTACCTCGACATCACGAACCCCGTCGGCCCGACCTTCGGTGCCCAGGGGACCGGCGTGATCGAGGCCGGCTGGTTCATCCCGGACGGTGGCAACTCGTGGTCCTCGAAGATCCACAAGGGCCCGTACATCTACTCGAACGACATCGCCCGCGGCTTCGACATCTACAAGATCGTCGGCAAGTAGCGGACACGGTTCCGACCAAGAGCCCCGGGCACGCCCCGGGGCTCTTGCGCGTCCGGGCCCCGACAACGTTTGGCCGCGCGCGGCGGCAGGAAGCGTTGCAAGACCGTCGAACAACCAGTACATGAAAAAGACACGTGTAACGACCGCAGCAGCAACCGCTCTCTCCGCACTCCTCGTCCTGTCCGTGAACGCGGGCGCACGCCCGAGCCGCGCTCCGCTCGAGGGTGAAGGCGCGGGCCTCAAGCTCGTCGCGAACCTCAACACGGGCTCCGGCACCGACATGGAGTTCACGACGATCAAGGGCCACGAGTACGGCTTCGTCGCCTCGCGCACGGTCGCCAACGGCGTGACCGGCGGGCTCAACGTCATCAACGTCGACAAGCCCGAGAAGCCGAAGCTCGTCGCGAAGCTCCCGTGCAACCTCAACCAGGGCGACGTCCAGATCAGCCACGACAACAAGACCGTCATCCTGGCCGCGGACGCGGCGGGCGGCCCGGACTCGTGCCTGATGGTCGGCCAGGCGGGCTTCATGACGATCGACATCTCGAACCCGAAGAAGCCGAAGGCGATCGGCACCGCCGTCATCCCCCGCGGCTCGCACAACACGACGGCACACCCGACCAAGCCGTACGTCTACAACTCGGACTCCGACGGCGGTGCGTCCCGGGGTGAGGTCCAGATCTGGTCGATCAAGAACCCGGCCAAGCCCGAGCTCGTGACGACTCTCCAGAACCTCCCGCACTCGCCGCACGACCTCTCGTTCAACAAGGACGGCACGCGGATGATCACGGCGGCTCGCACGGCGGTGCAGTACTACGACACGACGGACCCCGAGAACCCGCAGCTGATCTCCGTCACGCCGTGCCCCGGCTGCCAGCTGGCGCACGACGCGAAGATCACGCCCGACGGCAAGTGGGCGATCATCGGTGACGAGGCCAACGGCGGCGGCACCTACCCGTGCCCCGGCGGCGCCCTCTACTTCTTCGAGATCGTGAACGAGACCGTTCTCGTCCTGCGGGGCGTGTACGAGCCGAACGAGGTCGTGTTCGCCACGGAGGGCCAGACGGCGCCGGGGTCGTGCACGAGCCACGTGTTCGACATCTCGCCGGACTCGACGAAGGTCGCGATCTCCTGGTACTCGGCCGGCACCCGCTACCTCGACATCAGCAACCCGGCGGGGGCCACGTTCGGCGAGAACACGAGCCCGGCCGGCGGCGTCACGGAGCTCGGCTGGTTCATCCCCTCGGGCGCCAGCAGCTGGTCGTCGAAGTTCCACAAGGGGCCGTACATCTACTCGAACGACATCAACCGGGGCTTCGACGTCTACAAGATCGACTCGAAGTAAGCAGCGCAGCCCGTCGCCTCCGGCGACGGGCAAAGCGGCCAACTTCACGACGCAGGCCCGGCCGGGCCTGCGTCGTACCCTTTCCAGGTGATGAGAACGCGGGCCGTGGTGGCCTTGATGGCCCTGCTCACGACGCTCGCACCCTTCGCCCGAGCAAGCGCCGCACAAGGGTGCGAGGGCGTCGCCGCGTCCCGGTTCTACGAGATGATCCAGGCCCCCCAGTGGGCGGCCGGCGGCGGGGCGATCACCGCCTACGCGGTCGACCCCCGGAACCCCGAGAGGCTTCTCGCCACGAACGGGGCCTCGGTCATGGAGACCACCGACGGCGGCTGCTCGTGGGAGCAGACGTTCGCGGTCGGGCTGCTGCCGTCCCTCGAGGTCCCGGTCTCGTCGCTCAACGCGACCGTCGAGCACATCGCGATCCCCCAGCGGAACAGCAACCTCACGTACCTCGTCGTCGAGGAGAAGGCCGGGCCCATAAGCCGGCCGCACGTGATCGTGAGCCGCGACCGCGGCAAGACGTGGGCCGCATCGGACGAGGGCCTGCCTCCGCTGTCCGGCGAGGCCGTGACGATCGAGCCCGCGCCGAGCGACCCGGACGTCGCGTACCTCGTCGTGCGCGAGCTAGCGACCGGGACGGACTCCGTCTACGCGACGAACGACGCGGGCGCGACCTGGGAGCAGAGGGCGACCGGCGAGGGCGCTTCCGCGGGGATGGCGATCGACCCGCTCGACGTCACGAACGTGTGGTTCTACGGAGCCGGCGGCCTCTATCACTCGGTCGACGGGGGCCGGACGCGGGCGCTCCAGAACAGGCTCTCGCCGCCGATCCCCTTCTTCGACGTCCATCACGTCCCCGGCAAGCCGGCGCGCCTGATGGCGTACCAGGGCGAGACCCAGGACTTCATGCGCAGCGACGACGGCGGCGCGACCTGGTACCCGGAGGGGACGCCACAGGGCAGCGCGATCTCGCTGACCCATGCCCCCGCGACCGGCCAGATGGCGATGTCCGTGCACAACGCGGTGTTCCGTTTCGAAGAGCCGAGCTTCTGGATCGAGATCACGCCGGCGGGGATCGAGGAGATCGACCTCCAGGACCTCCAGGCCGACGCGACCTCGGACCCGTCGGTCTTCGGCAACGCCGGCACCTACATCGCGCGCTACACGGGCCTCGGCTTCGAGGTGAAGCTCCCCGACGTCGAGGTCGACCCCCTCCCGCCGATCGACACGACGGGCGCGAACCTGACGCCGCCCAAGACGCGCCTCGAGATGCGACCGGGCTCGACGCGCAAGGTGCCGTACGAGCTGACGCTTCCGGAGCACCCGACCGGCCTCGACGTCTTCTTCCTCGTCGACGTCTCCGACAGCATGAACCCGACGATCGCCGGGCTGCGCCACGGGATGAACGAGATCGTCGAGGAGCTCGGACGGTCGAAGATCGACGTCCAGTTCGGCCTCGGCAGCTACAAGGACTATCCGATCCCGGGGTACGGGAGCCCGGTCGCCGGCGACTACCCCTACCGGCTCGACCGCGCCATCGGACCGCCGGACGCCGAGTTCACCGCGGCCCTCGAGACCCTCACGTCCAGCGGCGGCGGCGACCTGCCGGAGTCACAGCTGACCGGCGTGTACCAGGCCGCGACCGGCGCGGGTGAGCCCGGCTTCGTCGACCCCGGCCGGGGCGCGGGGTTCCGTTCCGACGCGCTCCAGGTGATCGTCCACATGACGGACGCGGCGTTCAACAACTCTCCCGCGCACCCGTCGCCGTCGATGGACGTCGTCGCGGCCGAGCTCGAGAACAAGGGGATTTATCACATCGGCCTCGCGGTCTGGGGCAAGCACGGGAACTTCAACGCGGTCAGGGACCTCACGTCGCTGTCGGACGCGAGCGAGTCGAACGCACCGACGCCGGTGGACTGCAACGGCGACGGGACCGTCGACATCGTCGCCGGAGCGCCGCTCGTGTGCGACATCCGTGAGGAGGCGAGGGCCGGCGTGCTCAACCTCGCCCCCGCGATCGTCGCGACGGTCAAGGCCGTGAGCCGCGAGGTCCCGGTCGAGCTCGAGGCGACCGGCGGAGGACGCATCCTCGGCTCGGTGACCCCGGAGGTCTACCCGAGGATCGACGTGATCCGCTCGGCCTCGCTCGGCTTCGACGTCACGTTCAACTGCCCGAAGCTCCGCAAGAAGACGACCGAGCAGGTCACGCTCCAGGCGAAGGTCCTCGAGGTGCCGGTCGCGTCGGCCGAGGTCGACGTCGTCTGCAAGGCCGCTCCGGCAGCGGCTCTCGCGCCGAAGCCCAAGGAGGAGAAGCCGCCGCCTCCGATCGTCCCGCCGCCTCCGGCCCCCGCCCCCGCGGTGGTCCTGGTGCCGCCCGCCCCGCCGGCTCCGATCCCCGAGCCGATCCCGGGGACACAGCCCAACGCCCAGGCTCAGGGGGCCATGGCCGACCAGGAGCAGGAGCAGACCCAGCTGGCCTTCGTCCACGCCGCGGCGTGGAAGGCCGAGCTCGAGGAGGCCGTGGCCGAGGAGCTGGCGCTGTCCGACCAGTCGCAGAGGCCCCGGCGGGGCGTCCCGCCGGCCGCGGTCTACGCGACTGCGTCGCTGATGGCGCTCGCCTACGCCTTCATGTCGGTGTCCCGGACCAGGACCCAGGCCGCCCTGCAGAGGGTCCGCAGGTACTAGACGAGCGCGCATTTTAGCTACTGGAAAATTCTGCCGATAGCTCCTTCTAACTAGTCAGTTCCTCCGGATCGCACCCCGGAGGCGCTATGCGAAAGGAAGGGCTTCCGTGAAGTTGATCCAGCCCGATAGCACCATCCCGTCGATCGGGAGCCTCAGGAGCGCCGCCACCCCGGCCCAGCGCCTCCACCAGACCCTCCAGTCGCTCGTCAAGACCGTCAACGACTACGACACCTACACGGGCGGCCACTCGTGCCGGGTCGCCACCATGAGCGGCGACGTCGGCCGCGTCCTCGGCTACGCCAAGAGCGACATCGCGTTCCTCCAGCAGGCCGGGCTCGTCCACGACATCGGCAAGATCGGGATCCCCGACAAGGTGCTGAACAAGGCGACCCCGCTCACGGCCGACGAGCGCTACCTCGTCCGCCTCCACCCGATCCTCGGCGCGAGCATCCTGTCGCGGATGCCGGGGATGGAGCGGCTCGTCCCGATCGTGCTCCACCACCACGAGTGCTGGGACGGCAGCGGCTACCCGAGCGGCGTCGCGGGCGTCCGGGTCCCCCTGGAGGCGCGGATCATCCTCGTCGTCGACGCCTTCGACGCGATGACGAGCAACCGCCCCTACGGCCGGGTGCTGACGACGGAGGAGGCCCTGGCCGAGCTTCGGGCGCACTCCGCGACGCAGTTCGACCCGAGGGTCGTCGACGCGATGCACGAGGCGTACCGAGGGGGCCTGCTGGACGAGCGCCGCCGCTCGTCGGCGACGGTCTACCTCGACAACGTAGCCAAGGCCAGCTGACGCCGTCCGGCCCCCGATAATCGGCGGGTGCCGGATGCGTTGATGGTCTCGTCTTCCTTCCTGCCGGGTCGCGGGGGGATCGAGACCTACCTTGCGGAGCTGTGCACCGCGCTGGCCCCGCGTCTCGCCGTCCTCGCGCCGGCGAGACGCGGGCGCGAGCGCATCCCCGAAGACCTCCCCCACGAGACCCGCGGCTACGAGGGCCGGCTGTTCGTGCCCGGCCCCCGGGCCGCTCGCGCGACCGTCGAGGCCGCACGGTCCCTCGGCACCGACCGGGTGCTGTTCGGGACACCGTGGCCGCAGGTGCTGACGGCGCCCCGGCTGAGCCGCGCCGGGCTCCGCTACGCCTCCATAGTCCACGGGGCCGAGCTCCTCGTCCCCGCGGCGATACCCGCCGTCCGGGGGCGGCTGCTGCGCGCGCTGGCCGGCGCCGACCTGCTCCTGCCCGTCAGCCTGTTCACGGCGCAGCGTCTCCGCGACCTGCTCGAGGGGGCCGGGATGCGCGTCCCGCCGATGGCGGTCCTGCGAGCGCGCGTGGACCTCGAGCGGTTCCATCCGGGGGCCGGAGGCGACGCGGCCCGGGCTCGCTACGGGATCGCACCGGGTGCGCCGATGATCGTCTGCCTCGGCCGCATGGTGGCGCGCAAGGGCCTCGACCGCCTGATCGCCGCTCTGCCCGAGA
>DASQDO010000200.1:0-1508 GCA_035634135.1 Actinomycetota bacterium | reverse complement strand
ACGGTCGCCAGGTCGTCCTGTCGACGCACCTCGTGGAGGACGTCGCGGCGATATGCACCTCGGTCGTCGTGCTGTGGGGGGGCCGGGTCGCGTTCCACGGGACGCCGCAGGAGCTGCGCGAACGCGCGGCCGGGCGCGTGTGGTCGACGCCGGAGCCCGCGCCGGGGGCGCTCACGTCGTGGCGGACGGAGACGGGCGCGTACCGCGTCGTCGCCGAACGGTCGCCGGGGCCCGGGGCGACCGAGCTCGCCCCGACCGTCGAGGACGGCTACCTGTTGCTGACGTCCGGGCTCGGCGAGGCAGTGTCCGCGTGAGGTCACTGGCCTGGTTCGAGGCCCGCAAGGTCGCGCGGAACCCACTGCTGTGGCTCGGCGCGCTGTTGCTGTTCGCGCTCGCGGTCCTCAACGCCTGGGGCTACTGGCCGACGGTCCCTCAGGACGCCGAGTACGTGCACGAAGGACTCGTCGTGCTCGCTCCCTTCGCTCTCCTCGCGGGGGCCGCGTTGGGCCTTCGGGACGAGACGAGCGGCGCCGCGAACGTCGTCTCGTCGACGCCGCTGGCCGGCCGGAGCCGGATCGTCCCCGCCCGGCTCCTCGCCGTGGCGACCGTCGCGCTGCTGTCGTGCGTCGTCGCGTTCGCGGCTACGTGGACGACGTCGATCGTCCGCGGGGGCCACGGTGTCCCGGACGCGTTCCTCGTCCTCGACGCGAGCTTGTACATCGCGCTCGCAGGGGCGGCGGGGTTCGGCATCGGCCGGCTGACGGGGTCGCGCATCATGTCCCTGCTCGCGGCCCCCCTGCTCCCGGCGTTCGCGTACTTCCTGCAGGGCCGTCAGACGGGCAGGGTGACGGACCCGTCGTGGCTGCTGCCGAGCCCGGTCGTGCCCGGCTATTTCGGCCCCCTCGGCTATCTCCCCGACGTGTTCGCGATCCACTCGGTCTACCTGCTCGGGGGCCTGCTCGTCCTCGGGGGCGGCATATGGATCGCCGTCGCGCGGCGGGAAGGAGCCGGGTCGGTGCACGTGCCGGTCGCGGTCACGATCGCGGGGTCTCTCACGGTCGTCGCGGCCGGGGCGTGGCTCGTCACCCAGCCCTTCGAGGTGCATGTGATGTCCGCCGCTCGGTCGACGTGGGTCGAGATCCATTCCCCGCGCGACTACGACCTCCTCCCGCGCACCGGCGCGAGCTCGTCGCTGACGCGTTTCTCGGGGCCGGCCGATCGAGCGCTGGCGACCGAGTGCGCCGAGGCCGAGGGGATCGTCGCGTGCGTCTTCCCCGAGTACGGGACCGAGTTCGCAAGGGCCGTCGTGCGAGACGCCGCTCCGCTCGCGGAGGTCGCGTCGCTGGAAGGCATCCCGCGCAAGCTCCGCATGGTCCCGGTCACCGAGGAGAGCGGCGTCAATCAGTGCGCAGGAGGCGACGACGAGCTCCTGCTCACGTCGACCCGATGGTCGAGGGAGTTCGAAGTGTTCGAGTCGACGGGCGAGGCCGCGTTCTACTGCGCGATCT
>DASQDO010000199.1:0-2738 GCA_035634135.1 Actinomycetota bacterium | reverse complement strand
ACGGCGTCTTGCCCGTGAGCATCACGTAGAGTACAATCCAGAACGAGTAGAGGTCGGACGCGCCCGTGACCGGCGCGCCTCGCGCCTGCTCGGGGGAGAGGTACTGCGCCGTCCCCATGATCGAGCCGACCTCCGTCATCTGGGACGCACCGGCGCGGGCGATCCCGAAGTCGGCCACCTTCAGGCGGTCCTCGGCGCCGAGGAGGATGTTGTGGGGCTTGATGTCGCGGTGGATGATCCCGTTTCGGTGGGCAAAGCGGAGGGCGTGCAGGATCTGCTTCGCGTAGTCGAGCGACTGGGCGATCGGGAGCGAACCGCTCGCGATGATCAGCTCCTTCAGGCTCCGGCCCTCGATCACCTCCATGGCGATGTAGGGCCGTCCGTCGGCCTCGCCGCGGTCGTAGATCGAGACGATGTTCGGGTGCGAGAGCCCGGCCGCCGACTTCGCCTCGCGCCGGAAGCGCTCGGTGAAGGAGTCGTCCGAGGCGTAGCGCTCGTTCAGGATCTTGATCGCGACGCGACGGCCGAGGTCCTCGTCCTCGGCCAGGTAGACGTTCGCCATCCCGCCCGAGCCCAGCTTGCGCAGGATGCGGTAGCGCCCGTCGAAGAGCGTGTTGATCAGGGTGTCGGAGACGGCCATGCGCTGATCCAGACTAGGTGGTCCGCCTCAGGAGCGTCTCGAGGACGGTCTTCGCGATCGGCGCGGCCGTCGACCCGCCGGTTCCGTCCTGGTTCTGGAGGAAGACCGCGATCGCGACGTCGGGGTCGTCCGCGGGGGCGAAGGCGATGAAGCTCGTGTCGTTCTCGTCGGAGCGCCCCGTTTCGGCGGTCCCCGTCTTGCCGGCGACCTCGATGCCGGAGATCTGCGCGGCGGTCCCGGTGCCGCTCTCCACGACCTGCACCATCATGGGCGTCAGGGCGGCTGCCGTCTCGGCGCGCATGACGCGACGGATCTCGTCCGGTTTCGTCTTCGTGATCACGTCGCGCTCAGGGCTGACGATGCGGTCGACCACGTGCGGCTCCATCAGGACGCCGCCGTTTGCGACCGTCGCGGCGACCATCGCCATCTGGAGTGGCGTCACGAGTAGCCGCTCCTGCCCGAAGGCGAACCGGCCCGGGTCGACCTGGTTCGCGTCCTTGGGATCGAAGAGCTTTCCCTTCGAGTAGAGGCCGCTCGGGGAGCGTTCCTCCTCCGGCGTCTCGAGCGGCGGGTTGTCGTAGAACCCGAAGCGCTTGGCGTAGTCGATCAGCTTGCGGGCGCCCATCGCCTTGCCGAGGTCGCAGAAGACCGAGTTGACCGAGTTCTCGACCGCCTCGACGAAGTCGACCGTCCCGTACACGTGGGGGCCCGCCTGGTCGGCATAGTTGAAGACGCGCTTGCCGTACTCGATGCAGTAGCCCGGATCCTCGAACGTGCTCTCGGGGCTCCAGCGCGGCGAGTCGAGCGCGGCCGCGGCCGTGACGATCTTGAACGTCGACCCGGGGATGAAGACGGGCCCTTGCGTCGCGCGGTTCAGGAGCGGGGAAGTCGGCTCGCAGGGCGCGGCTACCTGGGTCGCGCGGCGGAAGTTGCGCTCGATCAGGTTCGGGTCGTAGGTCGGCGTCGAGGCCATCGCGAGGACCCGACCGGTCGAGGGCTGGATCGCCACAACTGAGCCGCACTGCCCCGCGAGCGCCTGCATCGCGACCCGCTGCGCCCTCGCGTCGAGCGTCGTGACGACGTGGTTTCCCTCCTGCGTCAGGCCGCGCAGCGTGTTTTCGACGCGGTCGACGAGCGTCGAGAGGTTCGCGTTCGAGCCGGTCAGGTAGTCGTTCAGGGACTCCTCGATCCCGATGCGCGAACGCTCGATCGTGGAGTAGCCGACGACGTGCGCGGCGAGGCCGCGCTGCGGATAGCGGCGCAGGAACCAGGTGCGCCCCTGCACCTTCCGCCGCCGGTTCTCGGCGAGGATCGTCTTCCCGTCGGAGGCGTACACGAGGCCGCGCTTGGTCGTCAGCTGGCGCACCACCTCGTTCGGATTTCCCTGGCGCGCCTCGAGGTCGGGTGCCCGCCAGAGCCAGTAGGTCCCCATCGCGATCACAGCCGTGAAGAGCGCGGCGAAGACGAAGAAGAGGCGGCGGATCTGGGGGTTCACCGATCTCGCTCCACTGCCTGGTTGACGTGGTTCGAGACGATCAGGAGCAGCCCGAGCAAGAGGAAGTTCGCGACGATGCTCGAGCCTCCGTAGGAGACGAACGGCAGCGTGATCCCGGTCAGCGGGATCAGGCCGATGACGCCGCCGACGATGATGAACGCCTGGATCGCAAGCGTCGCCGTCAGGCCGGCTGCGAGGAGCTTCGAGAAGCCGTCGTCGGCGAGCATCGCGATCCGGAAGCCCCGGTAGGTGAAGACGAGGTAGAGGAGGACGACGGCAGCGGCGCCCGCGAGGCCGAGCTCGTGCGTGATCGCGGAGAAGATGAAGTCCGTCTCCAGGAACGGGATGTACGGCTCGCCGCTCTCGCTCAGGAGCACGCCGCGCCCGAGGCCCTGGCCGAAGAGCCCGCCGCCCCCGACCGCATAGATCGACTGGACGAGCTGGAAGCCCGAGTCGTAGGGGTCCTGCCACGGGTCGAGCCAGATCGAGATCCGGTTCGCGATGTGGTCGCGCAGGTGGTAGAGGACGTACGACCCGGCGGCGAAGAGCGCGACGCCGACGGCGATGTACGGCCAGCGGCCGGTCGCGATGTAGAGCATCGCG
>DASQDO010000198.1:0-1528 GCA_035634135.1 Actinomycetota bacterium | reverse complement strand
GAGGCACGTGCACCTGCCGCTCGAGCGCGAGCTCGTCGGGACCTCCGAGGTCGTGATCGTCAAGCAGGGCCGTTGCGAGGTGGACTTCTACAGCGACGACAAGGAACTCCTGACGACGCTCGAGATGACCGAAGGGGACGTGATGCTGCTCCTGAGGGGAGGGCACGGCTTCCGGATGACCGAGGACACCGTGCTGTTCGAGGTGAAGCAGGGCCCCTACACGGGCCTCGCCGAGAAGGAGCGGTTCTGACCTCGGTGATCCCGGTCAACTCGGTGTCTTTGACGCCGGAGGACCTGGCCAACGTCTCGGAAGCGGTCGAGACCGGATGGATCTCGTCGTCCGGGCGCTTCATCGAGGAGTTCGAGACGTCGTGGGCGGCGTACTGCGGGCGGCGCTTCGGTGTGGCGGTCTCGAACGGGACCACGGCGCTGCAGCTCGCCGTCGCGGCGCTGCGTCCCGAGCCGGGGGCCGAGATCGTCATGCCGTCGTTCACGATCATGTCGTGCGCGCTGGCCGCGCTCTACAACGACTGCGTGCCGGTGCTCGTCGACTGCGACCCCGACACGTGGTGCCTCGACGTGGACCAGGTCGCGGACAAGCTCTCGGAGCGGACGTTCGCGGTGATGCCCGTCCACATGTACGGCCATCCCGCCGACATGGACCCTCTGACGCGGATGAGCGCGGAGCGCGGCGTCCACGTGATCGAGGACGCGGCGCAGGCCCACGGCGCGCAGTACCTGGCGAGCGGCTCCGAGTGGACGCGTTGCGGAGGCTTCGGGACCGTGAGCAGCTTCAGCTTCTACGCGAACAAGCCGGTCACGACCGGTGAGGGAGGCATGCTGCTCACCGACGACGACGAGGTCGCGGAGAGGGCCCGGGGCCTCCGCAACCTCGCCTTCCGGAAGGACCGCCGCTTCGTGCACGCGGAGCTCGGCTTCAACTTCAGGCTGACGAACGTTCAGGCGGCGCTGGGAGTCGGGCAGGTTGCGCGCATCGAACAGATCGTCGCGCGCAAGAGGGAGGTCGCCCGCGCGTACGCGGCGCGGCTCGGTGCCCTGGAGACCGTGCAGCTCCCCGTAGAGCGCGAGTGGGCCCGGTCGATCTACTGGATGTTCGGCCTGGTCGTCTCCGAGGAGACCGGGCTGGACGCAGCCGAGGTAGCGCGCCGGCTCGCCGAGCGGGGCGTCGAGACCCGGCCGTTCTTCGTCGGTCTTCACGAGCAGCCGGTGCTGACCGGCAGAGGCCTCTTCGCCGGCGAGACCTACCCCGTTACGCACCGGCTCGCGCGGCAGGGCCTGTACCTCCCGAGCGGGTTGGGCCTGAGCGACGAAGAGGTCGGACGCGTCTGCGACGCCGTCGAGGAGGTCCTCGGTTGAGCGAGGCGTTCGGCCCCCTCTACGCACAGGGCTACGACTCGGTGTACCGGACGAAGGACTACTCGGCCGAGTGCGACCTCCTGGAGGACGTCTGGTCCCGGTCCGGCGCCGCGGTGAAGAGCGTGCTCGATCTGGGGTGCGGGACCGGAGG
>DASQDO010000197.1:0-3408 GCA_035634135.1 Actinomycetota bacterium | reverse complement strand
GTTCGCGGGCACGCCGGCGCTCGGCGCGATCTACGGTCTCACCGCGCTCGCGTCGGTGTTCAACGCGATCGACCGCCCGGCTCGTTCGGCGATGCTGCCGGCGATGGTCGCGCCCGGCAAGATCGCCGCGGCCATGGCGCTGCGTCAGGTGGTCTTCCAGGTGACGCAGATCGTCGGCCCTCTCGTCGGCGGCCTCCTCATCGCCGGAGTCGGGATCGGCTGGGCTTACGTGATCGACGCGCTGACGTTCGTCGCCGCGCTCGTCGCTCTGCGGTGGGTTCCGCCGGCGCCTCCGGAGGGAGTCGTCGAGCAGAGCCCTCTCGAGGCGGTGCGCGAGGGCCTGCGCTTCTCGTTCCGCACGCCGTTCATCCTGTCGATCTTCGTGATCGACCTCGTCGCGATGATCTTCGGGATGCCGCGCGCGGTGTTCCCGGCCCTCGCGGAGCGGACGTTCGACGGGGGAGCGGCCACGCTGAGCCTCCTGTACGCCTCGGTCTCCGCCGGGGCGCTCGCCGGCGCGCTGACGTCCGGTTGGGTGACGAGGGTGCGCGCTCAGGGCGCGGCCGTCCTGCTCGCGGTGACGGTGTGGGGGGTTGCGATAACGCTCGCGGGACTCACGCTGTTCTCGCTCGCGCTGACGATGGTGTTCCTAGCGGTCGCCGGCGCGGCCGACGTGTTCAGCGCGGTGTGGCGCGGCACGATGCTGCAGGAGAACACCCCGGACCACCTGCGCGGTCGCGTGACCGCGGTGAACCTGATGATCGTCACGGGGGGGCCGCGCCTGGGCGACGTCGAAGCCGGCGTCGCCGCGTCGCTCGTCGGAGCCCCGGCGTCGGTCGCGCTGGGGGGTATCGCATGCCTGCTCGGGACTGCGGCCGTGGCTGCGGGATTCCCCGCGCTACGGCGGTACCGGCAGCGCCTGCCCGAAGAAGGTCAGTCGGCGCACTGAGGGGGCTGGAGCCCGGCCTCCTCGGCAGCCTCGCAGTACCCCTCGGGGATCCCTCCTTGGAACTCCTGCTGCTGTTGCTGCTGCTGACGCTGGATCTCTTCGCGCCGTTCGTCCGCTTCCCGCGCGGACGTGATCCCGAAGTACGCGATCCCGCCGAGGACGACCACCATCAGAGCCGCGACCGCGACCTTGAGCCCGGTGTAGTTCTTCGCGCGGACCTCGGCGCCGGTCGTGAGGTTGTGGACCTGGTCGGCCCGGATCGAGCCTCGGCGCCAGCGTCCGCTGACCCTCACCGAGTCGCCCTCGGAGACGTTGCCCTCGATCGAGATCCCGCGGAGCTTGATCTGGACGGGGCCGATCGAGGTGCCGTTCTGGTCGGTGCCCGCCACGCGGAACGTCCAGATGCTGCGGGATCCTTCGTTCATCCACTCCGTCCGTTGCTGGACGGAGCTGACCTGACCCGTGACCGTCACGGGCCCGGACCGGCCGACGCCGGACATGGAGGGTTGGTTCGTCGCCACAGCCGGTCGAGCATCCGCGACGGGGGCCGAAAAGTAAAGACGACGCGGGTGTTCCGTTCCTTACACGGGGCCCGTCTCGTCCCGGACCAGTCCGTCCTCGCCGTGCACGTACAGCTTCACGCCGTTCTTGCGCGCCAGCTCGCGGCCCCCGTCGACGGCTTCCTGTTGGGTGTCGTAGTAGCCCTCCGGCTCGCTGACGGCCTCGTGTCATGGGCCGCTACGTCCTGGAGACGGAGTGCGACCCCTCGGTGTGGTGGAGTGGCGGACGCGCCCTGCCGGTTCCTCAGTGGTTGCGTAGGGCCGACATGAGCTCTTTCTTGTCCATGCTCGAACGGCCCTCGATGCCGACCTCCTTCGCCTTCTCGTAGAGGTCCTTCTTCGACCAGTCCTCGTAGCTCCCGGACTTGCCGCCGCGGCGCCCGACCTTCGACTTGCCTTCGTTCGCCGACGCGTTCGCGATGCGCGCGGCCTTCTCCTTCGACGCGCCGTCCTTGCGCAGCGCTTCGTACTGCCGGTCGTTCTTCACCGTGGGGCCGTGGTTCTTCGCCATCTCTCCTCCTTCCGCTCGATGCCGGAATCCTTCCCCGGGCCGGCCTGGTGGACACGAGGTTTTCGCGGGATCGCCGCGGGTACTTCTCGGGCATGGCCCCGAGAGCTATCTGGAAGGGTTCGATCACGTTCGGCCTGATCACGATCCCGGTCGGGCTCTACTCCGCGATCGGCCGCCAGGACGAGAAGTTCGACTTCCACCTCCTGCACGAGAAGGACGGCACTCGCATCCACTACGAGCGCACGTGCGACAAGGGCCACAAGGACATCGACTGGGACGAGATCGTCAAGGGCTACGAGTACCAGAAGGGCAAGTGGGTGACGATCACGGACGAGGACCTAGAAGCCCTCGAGCTCGAGTCCCTCCGCACGATCGACGTCGTGACGTTCGCGCCGCACGAGCAGATCGACCCGATCTTCTTCGACAAGAGCTACTACATGGCCCCCGAGGAGTCGGCGGTGAAGGCCTACCGGCTGATCGTCGACGCGCTCGAGGACGAAAAGCTCGTCGGCGTGTGCAAGGTCGCCATACGCGAGCGCGAGCACCTCGCCGCCATGCGGGTGAAGGACCGGATGCTCGTGCTCCAGACGATGCACTGGCCGGAGGAGGTGCGCGACACGAAGTTCGAGCAGCTGAAGAAGAGGCCGCGCATCGACGACCGCGAACGGAAGATGGCGCGTCAGCTGATCCAGCACCTCTCGTCCGACTTCGACCCGAAACAGTTCAAGGACGAATACCACAAGGCGCTCAAGAAGCTGATCGACAAGAAGATCGCCGGCGAGGAGATCGTCGTCGAGCCCGAGCCGGAGCCGACCGGGGAGGTCGTCGACCTGATGGAGGCGCTACGCGCGTCCGTCGAGGCGGCGCGCCAGGGCAAGAGGCCGACCCCGCCGAAGAAGAAGACGCCGAAGGCGTCGTCGGGCGACGAGGACCTGAGCGGGCTGTCGAAGCAGGAGCTGCTGGACCGGGCCAAGAAGCTCGACATCTCGGGCCGCTCGAAGATGGGCAAGGACGAGCTCGTGAAGGCGATCGCGAAGGCTAGCTAGGGCTCCTCGCAGCGCGTCGTCTTCTCGCCCTTCACGCAGCGGTCGTGCCCGCGGCCCCCGTCCATCGTGTCTTGGCCTTGCTCGTTCCGGAAGGAGTCCGTCAGCACGTCGTCGCCGGCACCCCCGAAGAAGCGGTCGGAGCCGTAGTCGTCGCTCAGATCGTCGCGTCCGCTCCCACCCCGGAGCACGTCGTCGCCGTAGCTGCCGTAGAGGACGTCCTTGTTCCCGGCTCCCTCGAGGTGGTCGTCTCCCGATTCGCCTGACAGGGCGTTCCGGCCGTCGCCGCCGGTGATCGTGTCGTCGTGCTCGGAGCCGCGGACCGCGTTCATCCGCCGGATGCGG
>DASQDO010000196.1:0-9372 GCA_035634135.1 Actinomycetota bacterium | reverse complement strand
GGAGATGGGCGACCCCATCCACTTCGAGACCCGCTGGGGTGACTTCACGTACCGGGTCACCGACAAGAGGATCGTGCCGGCGGACTCCGACGCGATCGTGATCCCGTCGAAGAAGTACGAGGTCGTTCTGACGACGTGCAACCCGAAGTACTCCGCGGCCGAACGGCTGATCGTCTACGCGGAGCTCGAGCGCGAGGTTGCCCGATGAAGCGCTCGTGGAAGTCGAGGACCCTCGAGCTGTTGCTGTGGGCCGCGGTAGCCGTCGGGACGGCAGTGGTCCTCGTGATGCTGTCGGAGAAGCTGCTGCCGGCGAACTTCTAGTCGTCGTTTAGCTCTTCGCGCCGCTCTTCCCTCTGCTCCTGGCGTTCTTCGCGCACGTCTTCGAGCTCGCGCAGCTCTTCCCGCCGGTCGAGACGGGGGCCGAGCTTTCCCGTGACGATCGAGATCGTGACGATCACGATCAGCAGGCCGACTAGCAGCGAGCCGATCAGCTGGTACGTGTACTTGCGTTCGGCCATCGTCAGCTCCCGAAGAAGTAGTCGCCGGCGGACGTAGCCCAGGTCAGGGCGAGGAGGCCGAACAGGGCCATCCCGATCACGGGGAGGAAGCGGCCGAGCGCATGCCACCAGCGCACGGCGAGCACCTTGACCGCGAGCACCGCCACGACCGCGGTCCCGCCGATGACGTGCAAGGTCGCGCGGCCGGTCTCCCCGCCGGCGGCGTGCTCGCCGCCGTCCTCGTAGCCGAAGTAGGCGATGCACATGAACGCGACGACGAGCGTGACGAGGAGGATCGCGTCGCCGATCGACCGGTGCGCGAACGAGGCGGCCTTGGCCTGGAGGAACGGGAGCTTGAGCTTGCCGTACCCGACGGCCATGAGGAGGACCTGATAGACGGCGAGTGCGAGGACGACGGTGGCGAGCACGATCTTGACGCCCGAGACGTTGCCGCGAGTGATCTCCTCGACGAAATCGTCCATCAGAGACGCGAGGATAGAGCCGATGAAGCTCCTTCTCGTCGATAACTACGACTCGTTCGTCTACAACCTCGCCCAGGCTTTCGGCTCCCTCGGCGCCGAGCCGGTCGTCGTCCGCAACGACGCCGCCCTCGACGACCTCGTCGCCGTCGAGCCCGACGCCGTCGTGATCTCGCCCGGCCCCGGCACGCCGGCCGAAGCCGGCGTGTCGATCGCCGCCATCGAGGCGTTCGCGGGCCGCGTCCCGGTCCTCGGCGTCTGCCTCGGCCACCAGTGCATCGGCGCGGCCTTCGGCGGAACGGTGAACCGGGCCCCCGTCGGCCCCATGCACGGCAAGGTCTCGCCGATCGAGCACGACGGCACCGGCGTGTTCGCGGGGCTCCCGTCGCCGTTCGAGGCGACGCGCTACCACTCGCTCGCGATCGACGACGACGGCTGGCCCGACGCGCTGGAGGTCACCGCCCGCGCGACCGACGGCGTCGTGATGGGCGTGCGCCACCGGGAGCTGCCGGTCGAGGGCGTCCAGTTCCACCCCGAGTCGATCCTCACGGACCGCGGCCCCCAGCTGCTCGCGAACTTCGTGTCCGCCGCCGCTCCCGGCTAGGCGAACAGCGCGAGCAAGCTCAGGAACGCGAACAGGTCGTCGCCCGGCAGGGCGGCCCCGCCCGGCTGCACGTAGAGGATCGCCGAGTCGCCCGGCGCCACGAGCGTGTCCGGCGGCGGGTCCTGGTCGCAGACCGCCCCCGGCGGCGCCGCGCAGGCGCCCTCCTCCTGCGTGACGCTCAGCCCGAAGTCGTTCTCGAGAAAGGCTTCCGCCGTGTCGGCGTCGTCGCCGCGCACGTCCGGCATGGGCTCGCCCTCAGGCCCCGTCGAGACCGTGATCGCGACGACGTCGCCCTCCTCCATCGGCGTGCCCGGAGCGGGATCCTGGCCGATGACCTCGCCCGCCGGCGCGTCGTCCGGTACCTGGATCGGATCCGCGAACAGCCCCAGCGCCTCGATCTCGGCGATCGCGTCGTCTTCGGTCTGGCCGACGACCGAAGGTGCGGGGATCGCCTCGGGCCCGGAGGACACGACGAGGTCGACCGCGTCTCCCGGCCTGACCTCGGCCGGGGGCCGCGGGAACTGGTCGAGGACGGTGTCGGGCGGTACGTCCTCGCTCGGTTGCCGGGTGATCGTGCCAACGGTGAGGTCGGCCTGCTTCAGCTCGCGGCGAGCGTCGCGGAGCTCCTCACCGCGCAGGTCCGGGACCTCGAAAGCCTCGGGGCCCGTCGAGACGAAGATCGTGACCGTCGAACCCTCTTCCGCCTGCTCGCCGCGGTCGGGGTCCTGCCGGAAGACGTCGCCTTCGGGCTTGTCGCTCGGCCGCTCCTCGACGTCGACCTCGAACCCGCGTCGCTCGAGCCTGTCGACCGCGTCCTCCTCGGTGAGGCCGACGACGTTCGGGACGTCGACCTCGTCACCGCCCCCGAGGAAGTTGTTCGCGAGCAACCACGCTCCCAGCCCGAACAAGGCGAGGATCAACAGGGCCGCCAGCACGTACCAGACCCCGCGGCGCGGCTCGGGTGGCGGCGGCGCGTACTCGGTCTCGGTCGTCCGCAGCACCTGGGTCCCGGTCGAGACCGGCGCGGCGACGGCGGTCTCGGCGGCCATCAGCGGGGTCGCGAGGACCTTCTGACCGTTCAGGAACCGCTGCAGGTCCTCACGCATCTCGGCCGCGGTCGTGTAGCGATTGCCGGGGTTCTTCGAGAGTGCCTTCAACGTCACCGCGTCGAGCTCTCGCGGCACGTCGGGGTTGACCGTCGACGGCGGGACGGGGTCCTCGCGCACGTGCTTGTACGCGATCGCAAGCGGTGCGTCGCCGGCGAACGGCGGCCGGCCGGTGAGCATCTCGTACAGCACACACCCGAGCGAGTACACGTCCGAGCGTGCGTCGACGGGGTTCCCCTGTGCCTGCTCGGGAGAGAGGTACGCGGCCGTGCCTATGACCATCCCGGTCTGGGTCATCTGGGTCTGCTCGGTGCTCTGGCCGAGCGCGCGGGCGATGCCGAAGTCCGTGACCTTCGTCTGGCCCGTGTTCGTCACCATGATGTTCGTCGGCTTGATGTCGCGGTGGACGAGCCCGGACGAGTGGGCGCGCTCGAGAGCGGCGGCGACGTCGGATGCGATCTCGGCGGCGCGCTCGGGGAGCAGGGCCCCGCTCTCGGCGACGATGTCGCCGAGGGACTTGCCCTCGATGTACTCCATGACGATGTAGTAGGCGCCGTCGTCCGCGCCGTAGTCGTACAGCGACACGACGTTCGGGTGGTTGAGGTTCGCGGCCGACTGCGCCTCGCGCCGGAAGCGCTCGACGAACGACTTGTCGCTCGAGAGCCGGGCGCTCAGGACCTTGACGGCGACGTCGCGGCCGAGGAGCTCGTCGCGCGCTCGGTACACCTCGGCCATCCCGCCGGACCCGACGGGCTCGAGGACCGCGTAGCGACCTCCGTACGTGCGGTTGGTGGCGCTCACTCCTCGTCCTTGTCCTTTTCCTTGTCCTTGTCGTCCTTGTCGTGCCCGGGCGCGTCCTCGGAGTTGCCCGGGCCCTCCTCGTCGGAGTCCTCGCCCTCGTCCCCACCGGCACCGTCGCTGATGAGCAGCGTAACGGTGTCACCCGCCGCGACGACGGTTCCGGCCACGGGTTCGGAGCCCACCACCTCGTCCCTCTCCTCGCTGCTCGGCTGCAGCAGGGGCACGACCACGATCCCCTGCTCGACGAGGACCTTCTCCGCCTCCTTGAACGGCATCCCGGTGAAGCTCGGCAGCTCGTATCCGTCAGACGCCGGTTCGGTCGGTTCGGTTGCGCCGGCTTGCGCGGGCTGCTGGGTTGGCCGCGCCGCGGCGGGGGCCCGGCGCCGGTCCCTGACGGCGTCACCGCTTCGTGAGAGCAGCCACCCCCAGGTGACGACAGCGGCGATAGCCAGGATCGCGGCAACGGCGAGGACGCGGGTCCCGAGCCGCCGAGGGTCGTACCTGTTGCCGGGGATAGGCCACACGGAAGTCTCCGCGGCAGCGCCGGACGAGGTGATGACCTGGGTCGCCTCGCCCGCGGCGACCGGCGCCGTCACCTCGTCTCCTTCGAGCGCGGCCCCCATCGCGGCCGCGCTCGGGAAGCGATCCGCGGGGTCCTTCGCCGTGGCGCGAGCGACGATCGCGTCGAGCGACTCGGGCACCTGCGGGTTGACCGAGCTCGGCCGGGGCACCTCGTCGGACACGTGCCTCATCGCGACCGAGACCGGCGAGTCGCCGGTGAACGGGACCGCGTTCGTGAGCATCTCGTACAGCACGATCCCGGCCGCGTAGACGTCGGCCGCCGCAGTCACGGGCGCGCCCGAAGCCTGCTCGGGCGCCATGTACTGCGCGCTGCCGAGCACGGACCCGGTCGCGGTGAGCGTCGCTTCCCCCGCGGCCCGCGCGATCCCGAAGTCGGTCACCTTCACGCGGTCGGACTCGTCGACGATGACGTTCGCGGGCTTGACGTCGCGGTGCACGAGCCCGGCGGCATGGGCGTGTGCCAGAGCGGTACATATCTGGGCCCCCAGCCCCCGGGCGCGGTCGGGCTCGAGCGGTCCTTCGTCGCGCAACAGCCGCGCGAGGTCGCGTCCCTGCGCGAGCTCCATGACGATGAACGGCGTCTCGCCGTCCTCGCCGTAGTCGAAGACGCCCGCGACGTTGGGGTGCGACAGAGCGGCGGCCGCACGCGCCTCGCGCTCGAAGCGCGCGACGAACTTGGCGTCCCCCGACAGGCCCTCCTTCAGGAGCTTCACCGCGACGCGCCGGTGCAGTCGGTCGTCGGTGGCGGCGTAGACCGTGCCCATCCCGCCGGCCGCGATCCGTTCCTCGATCCGGTAGCGGTCGCCGAGGACGCGTCCGGCTACCATGCCGCGCTGATCGCCCGGTCCGTCTCCAGGATCTGCTTGGCCAGGGGGGCCGCGATCGCGCCACCGGTCGCCTCCGATCCCGCCGAGCTGCTCTCGACGATCACCGCGACGGCGAGCTGAGGGTCGTCTGCGGGAGCGAACGCGATGAACCACGCATGCGGGCTCTCGCCGGGGACGGTCTGGGCGGTCCCGGTCTTGCCCGCGACGGGAACGCCTTCGATCCGCGCGCTCGTCCCGGTCCCGCTGAGGACGACCGCCTGCATCATCTCGTTCACGCGCGCCGCGGTCTCCTGCGACATCGCGCGGCCGATCGTCTCGGGCGTGAACGGCTCGACGATGCCGCCGCTGGGGTCGATCACCTGACGCACGAGACGGGGCCGCGGGACTTCGCCTCCGTTCGCTACCGTCGCCGCGACGAGCGCCATCTGCAGCGGGGTCGCGGACACGTCACCCTGCCCGATCCCGGCGAACGCGCGGAACGGGATGTTGTCGTCGCCGACGTCGGGGAACGTGCTGGCCTCGGTGCCGACGTCGAACGGGATGGCCTCGTTGAAGCCCATCGCCTCCGAGGTCTCGCGCAGCTGGTCGTAGATCTCCATGCCGAGGATCCCGTACGTCGTGTCGCAGGACACCTCTAGGGCCGTGAACAGGTCGATCCGTCCGGCGCTCGTGCAGGCCGTGCGCGTGAAGTTCTGCAACGTGTCGTCCGTCTGGGGAAGATCGAGCGCGACCGGGTCCGGGAACGTCGAGTTCGCACGGTACTGCCCGGACTCGAGCGCAGCGGCCGTCGTCACGACCTTGAACGTCGACCCCGGCGCGAAGCTGCGCGACGTCGCGCGGCTGATCAGCGGGCTCGTGTTCGAGTTCGGGTCGAGCGTCAGCCGGTAGCGGCGGACCTCCTTCGTGTCGTGCGACGCGAGCGGGTTCGGGTCGTACGACGGGTTGCTCCACATCGCGCGGACCTCGCCCGTCTGCGGGTTGAGGGCGACGATCGCGCCGTCTCTCCCGTCGAGCAGGTCGCGCGCCTTCTCCTGCAGCTGGTGATGGATCGTCAGACGGAGGTCGTCGCCCTGCTCCTCGCCGCCGCTGAGCGTGTCCTCGAGGTCCTGCATCGACTGGACCGCGGTCTTTCCTTGCAGCTGCTCGTCGAACGCAGCCTCTAGCCGCGTCTCGCCGTAGACGATCGACTTGTAGCCGACGATGTGCGCGTAGAGGTCGCCCTCGGGATACACGCGCTCGTACTTGTAGCGGCCCTTCGACTCCCGGGACGTCGCGACGAGCTTGCCGTCGTGGGTCTCGATGTCGCCGCGCTTGACCGAGTACTCCGCGATCAGCGCGCGGATGTTGTTCGGGTTCGACGCGATGTCCTCGGCGGCCCAGATCTGGATGTAGTTGAGCTGGAGGAACAACGCGGTGAACGCAAGGAGGAGCCCGATCCCGACCTTGCGGATCTGCGCCGACATCATGGGCGGCCCCCGCTCTGCTCCGGGGTCCCGCCGAGGCGGGCCCCGCTCTGCTCTGAGGTCCCGCCGAGGCGGCCCCCGATCAAGATCTCTGCGGTGTGCGCGGGTGGAGGCGCGCCCTCGGACTGGTCGGAGATCCGTAAGAGCAACGCGACCAGGATGAAGTTCGAGAGGATGCTCGACCCGCCGTACGACATGAACGGCAGCGTGATCCCGGTCAGCGGCATCAGCCGTGTGACGCCGCCGAGGATGATGATCGTCTGCAGGCCGAGGATGAACGTGAGCCCGGCTGCGAGCAGCTGCCCGAAGTCGTCCCGTGCGTGCAGGGCGACCCGCAGCCCGCGTCCGACGAGCAGCAGGAACGTCAAGAGCACCGCGACGGTACCCATCAGGCCCAGCTCCTCGCCGACGACCGCGAAGATGAAGTCGGTCTCGGCTACCGGTATCAGGTCCGGCCGGCCCTGGCCGAGGCCGGTGCCGAACAGGCCGCCGGTCGCCAGCGCGAACAGCGACTGCGCGAGCTGGTAGCTCGCCCCCTGGATCAGCTCGGGGTCGAAGACGTCGAGCCACACCTGCACGCGGCTCTGCACGTGCGTGAACACCTGGTAACCGACGATCGCCCCGCCCACGAACAGCAGCGCGCCGAAGGCGGTGTACACCACGCGCGAGGTAGCGACGTAGAGCATCAGCAGGAAGACCGAGAAGAACAGCAGGCTCGAGCCGAGGTCACGCTCGTAGAACATCACGGCGAGCGAGACGCCCCACATGACGAGCAGGGGGCCGAAGTGCTTGAAGTCCGGCACGTGGAAGCCGGCGATGCGCTTGGTAGCGACCGCCAGCAGCTCCTTGCGCTCGGCCAGGTACGCGGCGAAGAACGCGACGAGGCAGATCTTCGACAGCTCGGCCGGCTGGAACTGGAACCCGCCGAACCTCACCCACAACCGCGCTCCGTGGACGACCGCGCCGACGGGCGTCATGGGAAGCAGCAGCAGCGCGATCCCGGCGAAGCCGAGGATGTACTTGTAGCGCGACAGGGCCCGGTAGTCGCGGACGACGATCAGCGTGCCCGCGAAGCACGCGAGCCCGAGCGCGGTCCACGTCACCTGGGTCGCGCCGAAGCCCTTCGGCGACAGCCGGTAGATCGCGGCCAGGCCGACCGCGTTCAGACCCGCGACCAGCGGGAGCACGAGCGAGTCGGCCTGCTTCGCGAACCGCCGCGTGATCAGGTGCGCTCCCGCGTAGGCGAGCGCGACGATGACGATCAGGGGCACGGCGACCGCGGGCTTGTTGCTGTTGCGCGTGACGGCGACGAGCGTCAGCGCCCCGGCCCCCACGATCAACGCGAGGACGAGCAGAGACAGCTCGCGGTTGCGCCGCAGCGCTGGCTGGGCGCTCACGAGCTGCCCTTCTTGCCGTCGCGATCACGGTTGCGGTCGCGGTCCGGCTCCTGCTCGGTCGACTCCTCGATCTCCTCGATGCGATGCTCGATCGCGGCTACGTATCCCTGGGCGTCCTCGAGCGACTCGAACTTCTTGCCGTCTTCCAGCTCGTCGCGGAAGGACTCGGGGATGTCCGCCTCGGCGACGTCGCTCTCTTCACGGACGTCGGAGAAGCTCATGCCGGCGATCTCCTCCGGGATCCCCTCGTAGATCGTCACGACGCCTTCGTCGGAGAGCCGGACGTACCAGGAGTTCGACAGGACCCACCGGACGGTGAAGACGCCGGCGACGGCGAGCACCGCGAGCACCGTGAGGGTCTTCAGGAGAGGCCCGACCCACCTCCGGCCCCCGGGCCCCGCGGCGACCTCTGGTTCCGCCCCGGACCGGGTGTCGTGCCTAGCCGGGGCCTGGGGAGGGGGGGCCGGGCTCCCGTCGTTTGGCCCCGGTTTGCCGACGTGCAGGACGACGACCGTGATGTTGTCCTCGCCGCCGGCGTCGTTCGCCATCTCGACGAGCCGGTCCGCCGCGGCCTGCGGGTCTTCTTCCTGGTCGAGGACGGTCGCGATCTCGCGGCCCTCGACCATCGAGGTGAGGCCGTCCGACGTGATGAGGATCCGGTCGCCGTCGGCGAGCCGCTCGTCGAACGCGTCGACCTGCACGTTCGCGTCGACGCCGAGCGTCCGCGTGATGATGTTGCGCTGCGGGTGGTTAGCGGCTTCCTCGGCTGAGAGCTTGCCCTCGCGCACCATGCGCTCGACCAGCGTGTGGTCCTCGGTGATCTGACGGAACGACCCGTCGCGCAGCAGATACGCGCGCGAATCTCCTACGTGCGCGACGTGCGCGACGCCGTCGTCGATCATCATCACCGTGCACGTCGTGCCCATCCCGCGCAAGGAGGGGTCCGAGCGCGCCTTCTCCCACACGGCGCCGTTCGCGCGGCTGACGAGCTCGGCGAGCGCGGTAGCGTCCTCCGGCCGGCCCGATCCGATCCCTTCCGTGATCGAAGCGACCGCGGTCGCGGACGCGACGTCGCCTGCGATGTGGCCGCCCATCCCGTCGGCTACGCCGTAGATCGGCGCCTCGAGGAGGTAGGAGTCCTCGTTGCGCTTGCGCACGCGTCCGACGTCGGTCTGGACTCCGACGGCGACGTTCACTTGCGCATCTCCAGCACGGTCTTGCCGACTTTGACGCGATCCCCCCGTTGGAGCTCGGCCGGGGCCGTGATCCGCCGCCGGTTCAGGTACGTCCCGTTTGTAGACCCGAGGTCCTCGACCATATAGGAGCCGTCTCTCTGGAAGATGCGCGCGTGCATCGTCGACACGTAGGTGTCGCCTTCGACGTGGACCTTGCACTGGTCGGAGCGGCCGATCGTGAGCTCGCCCGTGAGCGGGAACGACTTGCCCTTCAACGTCGTGCCCTCGATCACCACGGCTTTGCCGGGCAACTTGGGCTTGCCCTTGCTCTTGCGCGGCGGCGGCTGGCTCGGGACGGGGGCCCCGCGTGCGGGGGCCGCGGCCTTCGCGGGGCGTAGCTCGATCAGGACTGCGCGCACCGCGCGCGCGACGAAGATCCAC
>DASQDO010000195.1:0-4108 GCA_035634135.1 Actinomycetota bacterium | reverse complement strand
CCGCGCGCCGAGCGGGGGCCCTCCTTCTGGAGAGGTTCGCCGCCGCTCCGACGGGCGTGCGGACGAAGTCGACGTCGACCGACCTCGTGAGCGACGCGGACACCGCGTCGGAACGGCTGATCTTCGAGACGGTCTCCGCGGCCCGGCCGGGTGACGGCTGGATCGCTGAGGAGGGGACGAGTGCCGCGTCGACGACCGGCATCACGTGGGTCGCGGACCCGCTGGACGCGACCGTCAACTATCTCTTCCGTATCCCGGTGTGGTGCGTGAGCATCGCGGCCGAGGACGGCGACGGCCCGCTCGCCGGCGTCGTCCACGACCCGAACCGGAACGAGACGTTCACTGCGACGCGCGGCGGGGGCGCGTTCCGGAACGGCGAGCCGATCCGTGTGAGCGACCGAGCCGACCTCGCCACGGCCCTGATCGCGACCGGGTTCGAGTACGACCGCGACCTGCGCGCGTTCCAAGCCCGGGTGGTGGCGGAGGTCCTTCCGCAGGTGCGGGACGTCCGCCGGATGGGCTCGGCCGCGCTGGATCTGGCGAGCGTCGCCTGCGGCCGCGTCGACGGCTACTACGAGTCGAGCACCGAGCGCTGGGATCGTGCCGCGGGCGCCCTGCTCGTGAAGGAGGCCGGCGGCGTCGTCACCGAGCTGACGAACCCCTCGGGCCGGACGCCCGGCGTCGTCGCCGCGGGGCCGGGCATCCACGCGGCGCTGGAGGCCCTGGTCGGGCGGGCGCGCCCGGAATTTCCAGCGGCCTGCTCCGTTAGGTTCAGGCGTATGGACATCGTGAACCCCGCAGTCGAGCGCTACCTGCGCGAGCTTGCCGCAGGCGACGACGAGCCCGTTCTGCTCGAGATGGAGAAGCTCGCCGAGGACGAGGGCTTCCCGATCGTCGGCCGGCTCTGCGGCCGCTACCTGGAGGTGCTCGCGCGATCGATCTCCGCCCGGCGCATCTTCGAGATGGGCTCGGGCTACGGCTACTCGGGCTACTGGTTCTCGCGCGCGACCGGGCCGGAAGGTGAGATCCACCTCACGGACGGCGACCCCGAGAACGAGCGCAAGGCGCTGGACTTCCTGAAGAGGGCCGGGCTCGACGCGCCGATCCGCTACCACGTCGGCGACGCGCTCGAAGAGCTGGGGAAGGTCGACGGCGAGTTCGACGTCGTCTACTGCGACATCGACAAGCTCGACTACCTGAAGGCGTGGGAGGCCGGGAAGGAGCGCGTGCGCGTCGGCGGCTACTACGTCTGCGACAACATGCTGTGGTCGGGGCGGGTCACCGGCGAGGCCGGCGCCAACGACGACCGCCCGCACTGGACCGAGGCGATCATGGCCACGAACCGCGCGATCGCCGCCGACCCGGGCTTCCGCGAGACGATCAACCCCACGCGCGACGGCGTGGTGGCCGCGCTCAGGATCGCCTGAGTTGCCGCGGCGCGGTCACGGGCTCGTCCCGCCGGATGCACCCGAGAAGCCGGCCCGGCCCGGGACCTTCAAGCGAATAGCGAGGACGTTCCGCCCCTATCGCCCCCAGGTGATCCTCGTCGCGATCCTGATCCTCGTGACGTCGGGGCTCGGCCTCGTCAACCCGTTGATGATCAAGGTCGTCTTCAACGAGGTCTTCATCTTCGAGGGGACGGACTCCGAGAAGCTGCGCACGCTGTTGATCGTCGTCGGGATCATGGTCGTGACGCCGATCGTCTCCGGCGCGCTCGGGCTGTGGCAGACGTACACGAACAACCTCGTCGGCCAGCACGTGATGCAGGACCTGCGCAACTCGCTCTACGCGCACCTCCAGCACATGCCGCTGCGCTTCTTCACGTCGACGCGCACGGGCGAGATCCAGTCGCGCCTGTCCAACGACGTCGGCGGCGTCCAGGGCGTGCTCACCGACACCGCGTCGAGCATCCTGGCGAACATCTCGACGGTGCTCTCCACGGTCGTCGCGATGTTCCTTCTCTCGTGGGAGCTCACGGTCCTGTCGCTCGCGATCCTCCCGCTGTTCATGATCCTGTCGAAGAAGGTCGGCCAGGTGCGGCGTGAGGTGTCGGGCCGGACGCAGGAGTCGCTCGCCGACCTCACCGCGCACATGCAGGAGACGCTGTCGGTCTCTGGGATCCTGCTGTCTAAGGCGTTCGGCCGCCAGGCCTACGAGATCGACCGGTTCCGCAAGGAGAACCAGCGGCTGTCGCGGCTCGAGATCAAGCGGACGATGGTGGGCCGCGGCTTCTTCGCCCTGGTGCAGATCTTCTTCTCGATCACGCCGGCGTTCGTCTACCTGGTGGCCGGGATCATGTTCCTCAACGGTTCGGTGGGGCCCGAGATCGTCGGGACGATCGTCGCGTTCACGACCTTGCAGGCGCGGCTGTTCTTCCCGATGGGCCAGCTTCTCAACGTGAACGTCGAGATCCAGTCGTCGCTCGCGCTGTTCGACCGGATCTTCGAGTACCTCGACCTCGAGCGCGAGATCGTCGACCGCGACGGCGCGGTAGCCGTCGCGCCCCAGGGCGTGCGCGGCGAGGTCGCGTTCCAAGACGTCTGGTTCAAGTACGACAAGACCGACCACGACGTCACCCACGACCGCGACTGGACGATCGCCGGGGTCGACTTCACGATGCAGCCGGGCGAGCTGGTCGCGCTCGTCGGGCCCTCGGGGGCCGGCAAGACCACGCTGACCTACCTGCTCCCCCGGCTCTACGACGTCGACCGCGGCGCGGTCCGGATCGACGGCAGGGACGTCCGCGACGTGAAGCTCGAGTCGCTCGGCGAGATCATCGGCATGGTCACGCAGGAGACGTACCTGTTCAACTCGAGCGTGCGCGACAACCTGCGCTACGGGAACCCCGACGCTACCGACGGCGAGATCGAGGCCGCCGCGCGCGCGGCCCACATCTGGGAGCGCATCGCCGAGCTCCCCGAGGGCTTCGACACCGTCGTCGGCGAACGCGGCTACAAGATGTCGGGCGGCGAGAAGCAGAGGCTCGCGATCGCCCGCGTGATCCTCAAGGACCCGCGCATCCTCGTGCTCGACGAGGCGACGAGCGCGCTCGACACCCACTCGGAACGGCTCGTGCAGGAGGCCCTGTCGCCGTTGATGCAGGGACGGACGACGCTGGCGATCGCGCACCGTCTGTCGACGATCCTCGCGGCCGACACGATCCTCTACGTCGACCGGGGCCGGATCGTCGAGCGCGGGACGCACTCGGAGCTTCTGGAGAAGGGCGGCGCGTACGCGGCGCTGTACCACGAGCAGTTCTCCGACGGGCGCGTCGAGACCAGATGCGAGGATGGGTTCGTCCTGACCAGCGGAGAGGTCATTCAAGAGGACGGGTCGCCTGGGCGAGCCGCCCAGATCCAAGAGGAGGCCGTGTGAACGTCTCGGGGAAGGTCGCGCTCGTAACGGGAGGAGCGTCGGGGCTCGGCGGCGCGACCGTGAAGGCGCTGCACGACGCCGGCGCGTCCGTCGTGATCCTCGACCTTCCCTCGTCCGAGGGCGAGGTACGTGCGAAGGAGCTCGGCGACCGCGCGCGCTTCGCTCCCGCCGACGTGACGAACGAGTCCGAGGTGGGGGCCGCGGTCGAGCTCGCGGCGAACGACTTCGGCGGCCTGCACGTGCTCGTGAACTGTGCCGGCGTCGGGTGGCCGGGGCGAGTGCTCACCCGCGAGGGCAAGGCGACAGACCTCGAACGCTTCGAGGCCGTGATCCGCATCAACCTGATCGGGACGTTCAACGTGATCCGGCTGGCGGCCCAGCAGATGGCGTCGCAGGAGCCCGACGGCGAGGAGCGCGGCGTCGTCGTGAACACCGCGAGCATCGCCGCGTTCGACGGCCAGATCGGCCAAGCGGCCTACGCGGCGTCGAAGGGCGGCGTGGCGGGCCTGACGCTCCCGATCGCCCGAGACCTGGCCTCGAAGCTGATCCGCTGCGCCACGATCGCGCCGGGGATCTTCGACACGCCGATGCTGGCGGGCCTGCCGGAAGAGGCGAGGCAGAAGCTGGCCGAGAACGTGCCGCACCCGCACCGCCTGGGGAACCCGGCGGAGTACGCGGCCCTGGTGCGACACATAGTGGAGAACCCGATGATCAACGGGGAAGTGCTCCGCCT
>DASQDO010000194.1:0-5992 GCA_035634135.1 Actinomycetota bacterium | reverse complement strand
CGCCCGGGGCCGCCACGATCGCGACCTCGTCGAAGAGCGCGCGGCCCCCCTCCGACGTAGAGGCCGGGTTCACGACGACGCCGGCGAAGCCGCGCTCGAGAGGGTCGTCGTCCGTCGCCGTCAACCTGACGGACCCGGCCGTCGCGGTGATGTCGGCTCCCCGCACGACGAGTTTCAGCTCCACCGGGCCCGCAGTGTCCAAGCTCTCCTTCGCCAGGAGCTTCCGGTCGACCACGTCGTAGCGGTACAGGCGGGCCTCTCCGTCGCGCACGAGCAGGGCGTAGCCCTCCTCGTAAGAGACGCGCGCGACGACGCCGGCTTCGACCGGGCCGTCGAGCTCGACCGTCGCCGCGACCTCGACCTCGTCCGCGTCGACCAGGCGCGAGATCACGGGCCGCGCCATGTACTCGGCGACCTCCTTGCCCTCCTGCAGCGCCTTCTCGACGGCGGGCTCGACCTCGATGACGCCGCGGCCCTCTTCGACCGACCACGGCCCCTCGTAGCGCACGTTGACCCAATCCGGCCCCCATCCGCGATGGGTGCCTGCGAAGTCCGCCTCCACGACTCGGTCGGGGGGCGGGGGCGTCGGCGAGGGCGTCGTCTCGTTCTCGCACGCGGCCAGGAGAGCCGCGGCCGCGGAGCCTCCTGCGGCCTTCAGGAACGTCCTTCTGTCGATCTCGCTCGCCTCCGGGTCGGGGTTGGCCGCCCGGTAGGATAGGGCCGCCCGGTGGGACACACGCCCCGGCGCCTCTGGCACCGGTCGCCTCGGCGAGCGGTCCACGCAACATCGTCGTTCCAACGAAGTCACGGAGGTCCCGCTTGACCGCGCCGAACGTCCTTCTGCTGGCGATCGACTCGCTCCGAGCCGACGCCGTGTTCGGCGACCGGATCCCGACCCCTCGCATCGACGCCTTCGCTGCCAAGGGGGCCGCGTTCACACAGTGCGTCTCGACCACCACGTCGACGACGCCGTCCTTCTCGTCGATCCTCACGGGCTGCTACCCGCCCAAGCACGGCGTGCGCGGCCTCCAGGGCTACCGCCTCTCCGAGACCGTCACGACGATGGCCGAGGCGTTCTCGGGCGCCGGCTACAAGACCCACGCCGAGGTGACCGGGCCGCTGCTCCCGCAGACCGGCGTGCTGCGCGGCTTCGAGGACGCCCGTCACCGCCAGGGCTACAAGCAGCCGTTCTTCGGCTGGCGCGACGAGGTCGTCGAGCGCATGCACTCGTACGTCGACCCCTGGTTCATGCTGCTGCACATCTGGGAGGTCCATCGTCCGTATCGCGCTCCGCCCGACTTCACCAAGCGGTGGGACAAGGCGGGGTACGAGGCGGCCGTCGCCGCGACGGACGAGTGGCTCGCGCCGGTCTACGAGGCCGCCGGCGAGAACACGATCGTGGTCATCACCGGCGACCACGGCGAGGACTACCCGGACACCCCGCTCGAGCAGAAGATGATCCGCGCGGCCCGCAAGGCGCGCTCCAAGCTCGCGCTCGGCAAGTGGTTCCCGTACGCCGACAAGAAGATCCAGGCCCTCGCGGTCGGCCACGGCTTCGCTCTGTTCGAGCACCTCGTGCGCGTCCCGCTGATCGTCTCGGGCCCCGGCGTCCCCGCGGCTCAGGTGGGCGAGCAGGTGCGCCACGTCGACCTGTTCCCGACGCTCGCCGACGTCTGCGGAGTCGCGATCCCGGACGGGATCGACGGACGCAGCCTGCGGCCACTGATCGAGGGCGGCTCGCTGACACCGGAGCCCGCGTACATGGAGGCGGTCGGCGTCAAGCTCGAGGGCAACCGCATCTCCGGCGCGCGCACGCCCGACTTCAAGCTGCTGCGCCGGGGCGACTCGAAGCCCGCGCTCTACAAGCTCAACGGCGGCGACGGGGCGAACGAGAAGCGCAACGTGATCGGCCGCTACCCGGAGGTGGGGCGGTCGCTGGAGGACTTCATCGATCGCGTCCTGAAGACCGAGGTCGTAGCCGAGTCCGGCATGACCGAGGACGAGGAGGCGACGGTCGAGCAGCACCTGAGGGACCTCGGCTATCTCTGACGTGACCGCACCTCCGTTCTTCATCGTCGGGTCGGCGCGCTCGGGGACGACGCTGCTCCGGCTGATGCTCAACGCGCATCCCGAGGTCGCGGTGCCGCCGGAGTCGCGCTTCGTGGCCGAGCTGTGGACGGGGGCCGAGCGCGTCGACGTGCGCGAGCTGCTCGCGAAGCTCGCCGCGCACCCGCGCTTCCAGGCGTGGGACCTCCCGATCGAGATGGTCGAGCACGAGCTCGACGGCGCGTCCGAGGCCCCCTACCCCGTCGCTATCGAGGCGGCGTACCGTGCCTACGCGCGCGTGAACGGCAAGGCGCGCTGGGGCGACAAGACCCCTCGCTACGTCGAGAGCATCCCGCTGCTCGCCAAGCTGTGGCCGGAGAGCCGCTTCGTCCACCTCGTGCGGGACGGGCGCAACGTCGCGCTCTCTTATGCGGACGTCCCGGTCGGTCCGAAGAACGTCGTCAAGGCCGCGCAGCTGTGGGCGACCCGCGTGCGCATGGGGATCGACGCGGGGCGCACGCTCGCGCACGGGCGCTACATCGAGATCCGCTACGAGGACCTCGTGGACGACGCGGCCGGCGAGGCGAAGGACCTCTGCGACTTCCTCGACCTCGACTTCGACACCGGCATGCTCGACTACACCGAGAGGGCGCGCGGCGCCGTGCTACCCCGGGCGAAGAAGTACAACCCGCACGTCGCCGAGCGCCCGATATCGAAGGTGCGGTCGTGGGAGGAGTCGATGCCGCCCGCGCACGTCGAGGTGTTCGAGGCCGTGGCCGGCGACGTCCTGTCGGAGCTCGGATACGAACGGCGCCATCCCAAGCCCGGCCCCCGTGCGCGCGCCCTGGCGGCGGCGGGCAAGGCCGGCCTCCCCGTCACCGCTCTGAAGGGGACGAAGCGGGCATAGCGCCCCCCGCTCCGGGGTAGGTACCGGGCCACCGAACTCACGAAGCCAAGGGGGAACGATGGCCCTGCCGAACGTGACGATCACGCGCGACGACCTCACCTCGCTGCTGCAGCCGCAGGAAGGCCTCACGGTGTCGCTGTACCACCCGACGGTCCAGGCGGCGGTCGAGCCCGAAGAGAGCTCGCTCCATCTCAAGAACCTGCTCGCGCGGGCGAAGAACGAGCTCGTCGAGCGCGGCGTCGGTCGTCAGGAGATCGACGACCTCCTCGCGCCGGCGTACGACCTGCTCGGCGACCGGACGTTCTGGCAGCACCAGCTGCAGGGCCTCGCGGTGTTCCTCTCCCCCGGCGGGCTGCGCCACTTCCGGCTCCCGTTCGAGGTCGGCGAGATGGTGTCGATCGGCGACTCCGTCCACCTCAAGCCGCTGCTGCCGGTGCTCAACCTGCAGGGCCACTTCTTCGTGCTCGCGCTCGCGCAGGACAGGGTCCAGATGTACCGGGCGACGCAGCATTCGATCGAGGAGATCGACCTGACGAGGTGGTCGATCCCGACGAGCCTCGACGAGGCGCTGCGTTACGACGACCTGCAGAAGCCCGAGTCGCAGCACCCGAACGTGACCGGGCCGGGCCGCGGTCAGGCGAACGACGCGGTCGTGGGCGACGCGCCGAACCAGCGCACGCACGCGTTCCACGGTCACGGCGAGGACGGCGACGACCCGAAGGAGAGGATCCGCCGGTTCTTCAACGTCCTCGACGACGGCCTGTCGAAGCCCCTCGCGGCCGAGACCGCTCCGCTCGTCCTCGCTGGCGTCGAGTACCTGCGGCCGATCTTCAAGAGCGCGACGAGCTACGACCACGTCCTCGACGAGGGCGTCGACGGCAACCCCGAGGGCTTCCGGCCCGACGAGATCCACGCGAAGGCCTGGAACGTCGTGCAGCCGTACTTCCGCGAGCGCATCCGCGACTCGAAGGACCGCTACGGCGCAGGCGTCGTCCGGGGGACGGCGTCGGACGACCTGCCGGACATCCTGGCCGCCGCATACGAGGGCCGCGTAGGCGTCCTGTTCGCGCTGCGGGGGGTCGAGGCCTGGGGGATCTTCGACCTGGCGGGCCGGAGAGCGGACGTGCACGCGGAGCGGGGGCCGGGCGACGTGGACCTGACCGACCTCGCGTGCCGCCAGACGCTGGCGACGGGGGGCGAGGTCTTCGTGGTCGAGGAGGCCGACATGCCCTCGGCGACCCCGGTAGCCGCGGTCTACCGCTACTAGCCAAGACCTCTGAGGAAAACTGGACGCATAGCGTCCGTTTTTCCTCACTCGTGCGGACGGGGGCCTCAGGCCCCCGTCGTACCGTCCAGCAGCACCCGCAGGATGTCGGCCTGGCCGTTGTGCCGGGCCACCTCCTCGATCATGTGCAGCATGATCCAGCGCAGGTTCGGGTAGCCCGTCTCCCGGCGGAGCCGCGCCGCCCGGTCGTCCAGCGACGCGGCGGCGACGATCCGGCGCGACTCCTCGCACTTCTCGTCGTAGAGGGCGACGATCGACTCGATCGTCTCGCCGGGGAAGATCCGGAAGTCGTCCTCCATGTCGCCGGTCTCGTCCCACGGGTACTTGCAGTCGCGGCCGAGGAAGTTGTCCTGGAACCACCACACCTCGACGTAGGCGAGGTGCTTCACGATCCCGAGCAGCTTCGTCTCGCTCGGCGTCATCGGACGGGCGGCGTCCTCCAGCGACAGGCCCTCGAGCTTCCACTTGATCGTCGCCCGGTGGAAGTCGAGCGTGTCGGCGAGGGCCTCCTTCTCGGCCGCGTCGTAGCGAGCCGAGGCGCGGCCCCCGTCGAACTCGTCCCTCATGCCGGCAGGAACGACCAGCGCACCTTGCGCTGCGGGTTGTCGACGTTGGTGTCCACGAGGACGAGACTCTGCCACGTTCCGAGCGCCGGTGCTCCGTCGACGACCGGGATCGACACCGACGGCGACACGAACGCCGGCACGACGTGGTCGCCGCCGTGGCCGCGCGAACCGTGGCTGTGACGGTAGCGGTCGTCGCGCGGCAACAGCCGTTCGAGCGCGTCGAGCAGGTCGCCCTCGGAGCCCGACCCGGTCTCCATGATCGCCAGCCCCGCGGTGGCGTGAGGGACGAAGACGTGCACGAGCCCGTCCGCGCCAGCCGAGCGCGCGAACCTGTGGAGCTCGTCCGTCAGGTCCAGGATCCGCATCGACGAGGTGTCGTGGGTCGTTACCTCAGATCTCATAGCCGAGCGCCTCCATCGCAGGTGCGATCAACGGCTCGATCGCCTCGATCTCGCGCGGGTTCTCCTTACGCCACTTCCCCCGCTCGGGCGGCGTCACGACGTTGACCGGCGTCGTACGCACGGCCGCGGCCTTGGCCCGCAAGCTTTCGCCGAACGGGACCTCGAGGAACTCCAGCACGCGCGCGACCTCGGCCTCCGGCGCGTCGACGAGGTCCTCGTAGCGAACCCGCACGACCCGGTCCCCCACCGCCTGGAGGTCGCGCAGAGCGCGCTCGTTGGACGACGCCCACTGGCGGGCGCACACGACCTCGAGCGGCCCCGAAGCGTCCCGCTGCCAGTCCGGGTACAGCACGAACTTCCACCATTCGGGGTCGACGCCCTCGATCGCGTGCGGCAGACGGTACGTGCGGTAGCGCGGCGTGCGCCACGCGTTGATCAGCGAGTTCACGTTCTCGCGGCCGTCGCGCACGAGGTGGACGTAGCGCGCGTCGGGGAACAGCGCGTCGACGAACGAGACCCGCAGCGCGTTGCGCGGTGTCTTGTCGATCAGCCTCCGCCGCGACCCCGCGACCAGGAAGAACGCCCGCTTGATCCTCTGCGCGGCCTTCGGGTCGACGTCCGCGGCCGTGAGGGCGTTCGAGCTCCATCCCCGCAGCGCCGGGTGGTAGTCGGCCTCCCAGACCTCGTGGGCCTCGCCGGGCCAGTGAGCGAAGGCGGGGGCCGCCCGCAGCACCGCGTAGAGCAGCGACGTCCCCGACCGCGGCGCTCCGATGACGAACACCGGGCG
>DASQDO010000193.1:0-1611 GCA_035634135.1 Actinomycetota bacterium | reverse complement strand
CTCGGCCCCCGGCTCGAACGGCGAGATCACGCAGGTGTCGAACTTCTCGAACGGGGGGCTCCAGCTCACGCCGATCGAGACGTCGCCGCGCCCGTCGGTGGCCGGCTCGCGGTGCTCGTTCGGCGGGCTCTGCGCGCCGAGGCCCCCGACGAGCAGCAGCACCACGACCAGCACGACGAAGACGCCGATCGCGACGCCGAGGGGTGCGTAGGGACGTGATCCGCCGGTCACTTGCGGCATTATGACCCTCGCTGGCCCGCCGGACAGGGAGGTCCTCCGATGCGCAACCGTTTGCTCCGTGTTTCTGCCGTCGCCGTGATGCTGTCGTGCCTCTGGGCGGCGCCCGCGTTGGCGGTCGAACAGCAGGACCCGGCCGACACCGGGCTGAAGCTGGACATCTCGCTGATCAAGTTCGTCGAGGATCCCGAGGACGTCGCGACGCTCACGATCAAGACGCACTCCGGGTGGAAGTGCGGGGCGCTGCGGCCGGCCGCGAAGACGTCGCTGAAGTGGTTCTTCGACGGCTCGGGCAACAACGACTTCGACCTCGTCGGGTCGTTCGTGTGCCGCGGAGGGACGCTCGTGTTCAACCTCCGCTCGACCGACGGGGGCAGCCAGTACGAGCCCCTCGTGGCGAAGAAGCCGAACCGACGCACGGTCCGCGTGACGATGACGCTCGACCTCCCGCAGCTCGATTCGAACAACCTCGACCTGATAGCGAAGAGCAAGGACACGAGCGGCGAGACGTGCATCGAGGACTGCGTAGACCGTGCGCCCGACGAGGGCCGGATGAAGGCCTACTAGCCGAGCCACCTCACGGCGGTGCCGTGGTAGCCGCTGTGCGCGAGTAGCTCCTCGGCAGCGCCGGGCCACGTGGTGAGCCGCACCTCGACGACCTTCTCGTCGTCGCCGGGCTCCATCGTGAGATAGGCGAACGGCGCGGTCGCCGTCGCGGCTCCGGCCGCCGCCTCGAGCGCGTCCGTGACCGCGACAGCTTCTTCGTCGCCGAGGTACTGGTGGACTATCGAGTGGAACACGACGGTCGCGAGGCCGTCCCGCGGCCGCGCGAGGCTCCGCAGCCACGACGACGCCGGCTCCTCGTCGACCGCCGCCGGGACCTTCCGGGCTACTTCGATCGCGCCGCGCAGCAGGCGGATCCGTGAGAGCTGGTCCGGCCACACGAACGACAGCAGCAGCGTCGCGCCGTCGTCTGTCGCCGGGTCGATGGGGGAGGGGTCGCAGCCGCGCCGCTCCGCCACCGTCGCGTCGACGCCGAACGGAGGCGGCGATTCGCTGTTGAAGTCGCACAGCCGCACGGGCGAGCCCGGGTCGCCCCAGGTCGCGCCCCGCGCCTCGTAGAGGAACCGGTCCCACCTCAGGTTGAGCCCCGCGCTGGCGCCGACCTCGAGCACCCGGAGCGGCAGCCCGAAGCGCTCCGCGACCGTGAGGAAGCCGCCGACGAGCGCCCCCGCCCGGCCCGGCTCGTTCGTCTGCAGCGGCCGGGCGGTGTCGACGCGCAGCGCCTCCTCGTGCTCGGCGACCGTCGCGAGGAAGACCTCCTCGGCCCCCTCGGCGGCCCGGCCCCCGGCCGACGGATAGAAGGCCGCAAGC
>DASQDO010000192.1:0-3713 GCA_035634135.1 Actinomycetota bacterium | reverse complement strand
GGAGCCGGAGATACTCGCCGACCTCGCGCGTCATCCGGATGCCGTCCGCGATGTCGAACCGCAGCGAATGTGCTTCGGAGTGCTGGACGAGGTCGGGGTCGAACGCCGTGACCTTCGAGTGCGCGGCGGCGACTCCTTCCGCCGTCGCCTCGACCTCGTACGTGAACGTCTTCGCCTCGCCCGGCGCGAGCGCCAGCGCCGGATCGACGGGCGGAGCAGGCCCCGAGACGATCTCCAACCCGCCGGTGCTGCGCGCGTCGACGACCAGCGGCGACCCGCCGGCGAACGTGAAGTCCGTCAGCGGGCGATCACCCTCGTTCGTGAGCGTGAGCCTGACCGTCGTCGTCTCCGCGACCGAGATGACGCCGTCGAGCGGATGGTCGCCGGACGGCGACAGCGCGGTTAGCGAGACGTCCAGCCCACCGGGGGGCTCGACGATCTCACCGACGTTCTGCGCGACGGTGATCCACGGACGATCCTCCGCGTCACAGCCGGCGAACCCGCCCGGCGGGTTGCAGAAGACCGAGGTCGCGTACACGCCGGCGACCACGACGACGTCGTCGGGAACCGTGGCGTCGGGGCGCACGATGAACTCGCAGTAGTTCCGGATGTCGTCACACCCGGGGTCGTCGGTTGCGAACTCGAACCTGAACGACTGCGGGTACAGCTGCTGCAACGACCCGTCGGGCCTCTCTTCGAAGAAGATCAGCTGCACCTTCCAGCGCCAGATGCACTTGGACGGGCTGGTCTGCGTCTGCTCGTTCGTGCACATCTCGGGCCACGTGAACCGCAGGACCTCGTCGAACGCGATCGCCGGAATCGTCGGGGGGTCGAACTCCAACAGGCGCGACCCGACGCAATCGGTCGGCGGTACGTCACCTTGGAACAGGGGCTGGCTCGTCATGCGCGAGGGACAGCGCGGGACGTTCGGCTCTGCGCCGGCCGCAACCGGGGCGACGGCGACGAGCAATCCGAGCAACAGGGCAGCCGCCATCGCCACGTTCGTTGCGCGCGCCGACGCCCGGCCCCTCCACCTCATGCAGCACCCTTCCGTTCGTGTCGCCGCCTCGAGCACATCCTGGGCTAGTCGCCGCCGGGTGTGAATAGTCCGGCCGGGTGGTGCTGCGGGATGGTCAGGCGGGCGCGAGCTCGGGCTCGGCGGGTGCCGGAGGGGCTTCCTCGGTCACCCGATTGGCCCTCTCCGGCACGTGCCGCTCGAGGTTCCGCACCAGCGCGATCGCGGCGATGCTCGCCACCGCCAGCACGGCGAACCACGCCTCGCCCCGGCCGGCGCCCAGGAACGCTCCGGCCAGCGCGGGCCCGACGATGTGCCCGGCCGAGAACGTGAACGAGTACGCCGCGTTGTAGCGGCCCCGCAACGCATCCGGCGCGAGGTCGTTCAGCATCGCCGGGACCGTCGGCGAGACGAGGCATTCGCCGAGGCCGAAGACGACCATCACCAGCGCGAACCCTGCGTTCTTCAGCAGTCCGTCGTCGAGTTGCCCCGCGACGACCACGAGGCTCCACGCGATCGCCCACAGGACGCAGATCCCCATGAGCCCGCGCGTGCGGCGCTTTCCGTCCATGAGCTTCAGCACCACGAGCTGCGCCAGCACGATCGAGAACGTGTTGGCTGCGAACGTCATGCCGAGCGCGGTCGTCGAGATGCCGGCCTCGCCCGTGGCGTACGCGGGGAAGCCCGACTCGAGCTGCGCGTACCCGATCGTGACGAGCAGCGTCATCAGGACGAACAGCCGGATGAAGTTCCGGTCGCGCAACACCGCGCGGTAGCCGCCGGCGGCGATCTCTTTGTCCTCGTCGGAGCGCTCGACCCTGTTCCCGATGTCGCTCATCTTCAAGAGCACGAGCGCGAACGCGAGCCACGACAGCGCGTCGAGCCCGTAGAGGAGCTCGAACGTCCACTCGTTCGAGACGTTCGCGAGCAGACCTCCGGCGATGCCGCCGATCCCGATGCCGAGGTTCAACGTCGCGTAGTGGACCGAGAAGACGCTCGACCGGTGCTCGGCCCCCACGACCGACGAGAGCAGCGAGTGGGTCGACGGCCACATCCCCGCGAACCCGATGCCGAGGAAGAACGCCGCGGCGAACGCCTGCCACGGCTCGGTGACCTGAGAGAACGTCGCCGACGACACCGCACACAGCAGCAGCGACGCGATGAGGGTCTTGCGGGGGCCGAGCTTGTCGATCAGCGCCCCGAAGGGCGCGCCGAAGACCAGCCCTGTTACCGCGAGGAGCGACAGGACGAGCGCCGCGGTCTGGACGTGGAAGCCCCTGACGTCGCGCAGGTACACGACCATGAACGGCAGGACGAGCCCGGTGCCGATCGCCGCGATGGAGTCGCCGGCGAGCACCTTCCAGGCGCGGGACGGGAGTTGCGGAACGAGGGTGAAAAGGGATCTGGGCATGACGTGGACCTTTGGTCGAAGCTCGGACGGACGGGTCGTCGCCCTACGGCGACGGGGGCGCTATCGGGTAGCGCAGCAGGCCGTGGCCGCTGGAACGGCCCCGGGGACACCCGTGTGGAAGTTGCGTCCGGTCGGCTTCATGAAGTCGCTATGAAACCCGAACCGGCGAGGCCTCGTCAACTACGTGCCCGATTCGTCCCGGTCATCCTCTGAGAAGGCGCGTGTGTAGACGTCGAGGTCGTCGGCCGTGAAGACGTCGAACACGACGCGCTCGAGGCGGCCGGGGTGCGCGTCGAACCATTCCGCCACCGTCGCGAGCGCGACGCGGGCCGCGGCCCCCTTGGGGTATCCGAAGACACCCGTGCTGATCGAGCAGAACGCAACCGTGCGGACGTCTTCGAGCGAAGCGGCCAGGTCCAGGCACGAGCGGTAGCAGGACGCCAGCGCCGCGGCGTCGTCGTCGCCGGGCTCGCCGTGCACGATCGGGCCGACCGTGTGCAGGACGTAGCGCGCGGGGAGGTGGTAGCCGCGGGTGACCTTCGCCGACCCCGTCGGCTCGGCCGCGCCCTGCGCGCGCACGATCTCGGCGCAGTCGGCTCGAAGGTGCGGCCCGGCCGCCGCGTGGATGGCGTTGTCGATACAGGGGTGGTTCGGGAGGAAGCAGCCGAGCAGCGCGCTGTTGGCGGCGTTGACGACGGCGTCCGCTGCGAGCGTCGTGACGTCCCCGCGCCAGAGGGCGGTCGTGGCCGCCGCCGCATGAGAAGTCCCGGGGAAGTCCTCGGCAACGGACGGAAGCCGCTTCGGATCGACGCGCGGCCGGAGCTCGCGCTCGCCGCCGAGCAGCGCGTCGAGGACGGGGGCCGCGTCCGGGGGCAGGGGCGAAGGCTGCCGCAGCGTCAGCAGGTCCCGCAGCGCGGCACGGGGATCGACCGTCGCCGGCAAGGGACCTTCGGACAGGAGCCCGAGAGCGCGCCGCGTGAGGGACGGCAGCTCCTCCGGCGGCGCGGGAGCCGCTGCCGGAACGAACGGGCGGTCGAGCTCGACCAGGTCGCGGTACTCGGACAGCCGGAACACGCTGGGTTCGACGCTAGGGAGAAGACCGCATCGCGACGTCGTCGACGTAGCAGTAGATCCAGTCCTCGCCGGGCTCGAACGACTGGATCAGCGGGTGATCCGTCGCGTGGTGGTGCTTCGTCGCGTGGCGGTTCGGCGAGCTGTCACAGCAACCCACGTGGCCGCACTCGAGGCACAGCCAGAGGTGGACCCAGCGGTCGCCCGACAGCATGC
>DASQDO010000191.1:0-5962 GCA_035634135.1 Actinomycetota bacterium | reverse complement strand
GCCTCGCGGACCTCCTTCACGAGCTGCTCGTGGCGCGAGCGCTCGAGGATCGTGACGGTCACGTCCGACACGTCCGCGTGCTTGGCCTTCGCCACGCGCTTCAGGTTCTCGGCGACGGGGGCCTCGATGTCGATCGCGTCGGCAGCCTCCTCGCCGGCCGCGATCTTCTCCATGTAGACGCAGGGGCCGGGGTCGAACATCGTCCCGCGCTCGGCGAGCGCGACGACCGCGAGTGCTCCGTTCATCCCCTTGGACGTGAGCGTCGTGCCGTCGATCGGGTCGACTGCGATGTCGACGACGGGAGGCTCGCCGTTGCCGATGCGCTCGCCGTTGTAGAGCATCGGCGCGTTGTCCTTCTCGCCCTCGCCGATGACGACGACGCCGTCCATCGGGACCGTGTCCATGAGGAGGCGCATCGCGTCGACCGCCGCCTGGTCCGCCGCCTCCTTGTCGCCGCGCCCCATCCACCGGGCGGCCGAGAGCGCTGCGGCCTCGGTCACGCGGACGAGCTCCAGCGCCAGGTTCCGGTCGGGAGCCTCGCCCGTACGGGCGGCTTGGGACATGCGGTCCTCCTCGTCGGGGGGGCGGGGGTTGGGCGTCGAGATTACCGGGGAACATCCCGGGGTGCCGCGCCTGAGGAAAGCAGACTGTTCGGGCCCCGGGCTCACGAGACGGCGCCGGGGCAAGGGGTTCGAGTACCTCGACGAACACGGGAGACGGATCACCGATCCCGAGGTCCTGTCGCGCGTGCGGAACCTCGTCATCCCGCCGGCGTGGAGCGACGTCTGGATCTGTCCGCTGCCGAACGGCCACATCCAGGCCATCGGCACCGACGCAGCCGGGCGGAAGCAGTACATGTACCACGAGGACTGGCGCAGGCGGCGGGACGCCGAGAAGTTCGAGCACATGCTGGACTTCGCCGCGGCACTGCCGGGGATGCGGAGGCGCTGCATGAAGGATCTCCGCCGCGACGGCTACCCGAAGGAGCGCGTGCTCGCGTGCGCGGTCCGGTTGCTCGACCGCGGTTTCTTCCGGATCGGGACGGAGGCGTACGCGGAGCAGAACGAGTCGTACGGGCTCGCGACGATGCAGAAGCGCCACGTCACGGTCTCCGGCGACGTGATCACGTTCGACTACGTCGCCAAGAGCGGCAAGCACCGGATCCAGTCGCTCGTCGACACCGAGGTGCTCGAGGTCGTGAAGGCGCTCAAGCGGAGGCGGGCGGGGGGGCCGGAGCTGCTCGCCTACAAGGACGGCGCCGGCTGGTGCGACGTGAAGTCCGCCGACATCAACGCCTACGTGAAGCGGATAACCGGCGGCGACTTCACGGCCAAGGACTTCCGCACCTGGAGCGCGACCGTGCTCGCCGCCGTGGCGCTCGCGGTGTCGGGCGAGGCTGCGAAGTCACGCACGGCACGCAACCGCGCGATGTCCCGAGCCGTCCAGGAGGTGTCCCACTACCTCGGCAACACGCCGGCGGTCTGCCGCGCGTCCTACATCGATCCGCGCGTGTTCGACCGCTATCTGTCGGGCTGGACGATCAGCGGCGCGCTCGAGCAGCTCGGCGAGGACCAGGACTTCGGGGAGCCTTCGACGCAGGGCGCGGTAGAGGCCGCGGTCCTGGAGCTGCTGGCGAACAACAAGAGCTCGGACGCGCTGGAGAAGATCGCCTAGCAGGTCAGTTGCGGACCGTGACGGCGACCTCGGCCGAGCGGCCGCCGAGGTGCCTCGCATTCAGCTCCTCGTTGTCACGCACCTTCGACATGAAGACGCTCAGTCCGCGGACCTTCCGAGTGAACGTGACGGTGCAGTCGTTCGCGTCCCGCTTGGCGGCAACCCGGACGAACCTTTCGCCGCGCAACTCGTACAGCGGAATCTTCCGAACGTCGAAGGACGGGCCCCCGACGGGACAGAAGGGCTCGACGCGGACCGTCAGACGGACCTCCTCGCCTTTGTCGACGACTAGGGAGCTGCGCTCGAGTGTGACCTTGAATCTGACCATCACCTCACCGCCGGCCGCCACCCCGGCATCGCAGCCGCTGCCCTCCTCAGGGACGGTGGTCATGCGGTAGTTAGCCGGCTCCTCCGCCCTCACGTCCGCGACAAAAGCCCCGTTCTCGTCAGTCCTGGCTCGGGCGACCTCGGTCCAGTGCGTACGGTCGTCATGGGCGTCCATCTCGAGCATCACCTCGACGCCCGCGTGGCACTCGGGGGCTTCGGGCGAGGACACCGTTCCGGTGAACCGGATCGCGTCGCCCCACGTAACGACCGCAGCGGACGCTTCCATCCGCACCTCGGGTGCCGCGTCCTGCCCGCGCGCCAACGACGAGAGAGGCACCACGGCGGCGATCGAAGCGAGCAGGGCAACGCCGATGCCGGCTAGGCCGCAACCACGCACGGTGCTTCGGAGTACGGCTAGCAGGTCGGCAGCGGGAAGAGGCAGCGCGTCGGGCGGGTGCGGTCCGGCTTGCGCAGCATCTTGTCCCCCGACGTCTGCTTCACGAAGATCGGGTTCGCGACCGGCTTCGGCCCCCCCGTCGGGCTCGGCAGCGTCGTGTCGCCCGACACGATGAACAGCGTGCCCTTGTGGTCGAAGTTCACCGTGAAGAAGTCGCCGAGGCGGCGGTCGCCGCCCTCGAAGCTCGGGTTCGCGTTGCAGGTCGTCCCGCTCAGGCAGATCTTGCCCTTGTGGATCGGGCGGCCGGCCGCGTCCGCGACCTGGAACTGCGGCGGGATGAACTTCGTCGAGCCGTCGGAGCACTTCACGCGGGAGCCGTGGCCGTTCGTCGTGTAGGCGACGTAGGCGCGGAACGCGTCGGGCTTGCCCGCGAGCGTCTGGTACCACGTGATCGCGACCCGGCCGTCGTCACCGGCGATGATCCACGGCCACAGCGCGTCGCCCTTCGGCGTCGGCACCTCGATCGGCTGCGCGGCCCACCTCTTCGTCTTCCGGTTGAAGTAGTTGAACGTGACCGTGCCGTCCGGCGTCGTGTCGCTCGAGCCGGTGTACCCGCCGGCGTTCGCCGCGTAGATCCACCCGGCGCGGTCGGCGGCGATCGCGCCGAAGAACTGGGTCGAGTCGCCGAGCGGGGCCGGGTAGTCGGTCCACGTGACGCCGTCGTCCTTCGAGATCGAGACGCCGCCGGCGTTGATCGGGCCGAGCAGACCGGACTTCGGGTTGATCGGGTCGGTGATCATCTTGCTGTCCGGGCCGACGTCGCCGCCCTGGCCGACGAGCGTGAACGTGAGCCCGCCGTCGGTCGAGCGCCACAGCGACTTCGGCAGGTTGACGTAGAGGAAGACCTCGTCCTCCTCCTGGCCGGTCACCCAGGGACGGTCGCCGGACGCGGCGACGGGGTTCGCGGTCGGCCACGACTGGCCGTCGTCGGGGCTCCCGAAGACCGAGACGTTGGCGAGGTTGATCTCGACGTTGTAGATGTTCCCGGCCGCGTCCTTGGTGAGGTCGGGGTCCGAGAACCCGGTCGAGGTCGGGCTGTGCGGCCCGGCGGGAGCGCCGGCGAGTCCGACGTACTGCCACGTCTTGCCGCCGTCGGTCGAGCGCCAGTTCAGAGTCTGGTTGTAGTAGCTGCCGGCGAAGTCACCCGCGCCGGGCAGCGCGTTCGGGTCCTTGTAGACGTGGGTCGTCCCGGCGTGAGCCGACACGATGATCGAGCCGTCGTCGGCGATGATGCTGACCGGCTCGCCTCCGGCCCGGGTCTTGTCGATGAAGATCGGCTTGCCGAAGTCCAGCGGGGCGGGCTTGACCGAGGGGCACCGGACGGGCGCCGACACGGCCGCCCCGGTGAGCGGAACCAGGCTCGCGAGCAGAGCGGGGACCAACAACAACTTCGTTCGGCGCATGACGAGGACTCCCGGTCTAGGACTGGTCGTTGGGAGATTCGCCCCGCTAGCCCTGGTTCCTCCCCCACCCGGGGGCCGAGGCCCACCCCGGCCGGGGATTCAGATCTTGCCCATTTTCTTCCGATACGTGGGGGGTGAACAAGAGACTTGCGCCCCTTTTCGTCCTGTTGTCGCTGGCCGGCTCCCTCCACGCGGGCCCCGCACAGGCGGCGCTGAAGAACGTCCCGGACTGGGCCGTGCCGGCCGTCCGCTACCTCGCCGGCAACGGGGCCCTCGACGCCGGTGACTTCAAGCCGAACGAGCCGCTGAAGCGCAGCGCCTTCAAGAAGGTCATGGCGAAGACCTTCGGCGGCGGGTACACGCGCACGAAGGGGTATGTCACCGCGGCGGAGGTGTCGGCCGCGCTCGTGCGGGCGCTCGGGAAGGCACCGATCGCCTCTCGCCTTAGGAACGCGAAGTCGCCCGACGGCTGGCAGCCCGAGGTCGACAGGTGGTTCGGGTCCGAGATCGTCGCCCGCGAGATGGGGCTCCGGCGGGACCGGGCCACGTCCGAAGAGGCGCGCGAGGCGTCCGCGGGCGAGCCCATGCGCGGGGCGGACGTCGTCTACGCGGTCTGGAAGGCCAAGACGTCACCGTCGACCTGGGGCGCCGACGCGCTCGCGGGCTTCTCGCTGTCGAGCTACGGCCCCGTGAGGCGCGAGGTCGTCGAGTACGCGCTCTCGCTCGTCGGGACGCCGTACGTCTGGGGCGGCGAGTGGGTCCGCAAGACCCCCGCGGGATACCCGTACGGCGCGCAGACGCACGGAGGCGTCGACTGCTCCGGCTTCGTCTGGTACGTCCTGCGCAAGAAGGCGCCGGGATGGGCACCCACCGGTCGCCCCTACGCGGGGTGGTCGTTCCCCGAGCGCTCGTCCGCGCACATGGCGGCCGCGACCGAGAAGAGGCTCGGCTACCGGCAGCTACAGGCGGGCGACGTGGTCTTCTTCGCGCCGAACGGACGCAGGTCGAAGGCGTCGGACGTGTACCACGCAGGTCTCTACCTCGGCCGCGGCTGGATGATCCACTCGTCGGGATCGCGCGCCGGAGTCAGCCTCGCGTCGATCGCCCCGGGCGCCTGGTGGCACGACCAGATCGCGTGGGGCCGGAGGGTCATCCGCAGCTAGCCTGAGCACTTCCGTTCGGCGCGCCGTCCGAGGCCGCCGCTAGTTGTGTACGAAGACCGCCTTGCCGACCGGCGTGCGGCGGAAGAAGGCCTTGCGCACGTACATCGGGATCCGGACGCAGCCGTGGCTCGCCGGATAAACGGGCACCGACTGGCTCCCGTGGATCGCGTAGCCCCCGACGAAGTAGCTCGGGTGGTAGAGCTTGCCGAGCCGGCTCACGCGTACGCCTTCGATCTTGCGCTCGATCGTGAAGCTGCCGCGCGGCGTGTGCGCCTTGTAGGTCTCTCCGTCGACCGTGTAGTACTCCTCGTTCCCGCTCGAGATCGGCAGCGTGTGCGTGACGCGGCCGTTCTTCACCTCGAACAGCACCTGCCGTGAGATGTCGACGTCGACGAACGTCTTCGGCTTGCCCTTGCTCGGCACCACGGGCCGGGTCGACAGCGCGATCTGCGTCATCTGCTGCGGCGTGACGACGCCGTCGCGCGTGAGCCCCTTGACCTTCTCGAACGCGTAGACGGCCTGCTGTGTCTCGTAGCCGAACGACCCGTCGCGGCGGCCGGCCGGGTACGAGATCTCGTCGAGGGTCTTCTGCAGGTACGAGACCTCGGCCCCCGAGTCCCCCGCGTTCAGCGTCACGTCCCACCGCACGGCGTGAGTGTTCGCGAGCGCGTCGATCTGCCGCAGGTTGAAGTTGCGCTTGCGCAGCCGGTCGATGATCTTCGGGAGCGCCTTGCGGTGGCTCTCACGCCACACGTCGAGGGAGATGATCGAGCCGGGCTGGACACGCGACACGACCTTGTAGGCGATCTTCTTGGCGAGCCCGCCCTTCGGGTACTGCGTCCACCGGACGGAGCGGTAGCCCATCGAGCCGGCGACGCGCAGGACGCTCAGGTCGCGTGCGCCCTTCGGGGGCCGGAGGTAAGGCATGCCGGTGGCGC
>DASQDO010000190.1:0-9176 GCA_035634135.1 Actinomycetota bacterium | reverse complement strand
GTTCGTCGACGAAGTCGCCGCCTTCGGTCGCCTTGACGTACGCGAACTCGATCCCGTCCGCGGCCACTCGTTCCCAGTCGATCGGGCCCTGGTGCGCGGAGACGTCGATGCCGTATCGCTCGCCGGGCTCCAGCGACGGCCGCCAGCCAGGGACCCACCAGAACCACCACGCCGCGGCGATGGCCACGAGGAGCCCCACGGCTCCCAAGACCACGACCCGACGCCGCACGCGGTGATACTATTTCACCCGTGCAAATGGTGCAAAGGCTGGACGGGGGCCGGACCGCCGACCCCTACAGGGATCTCGACGTCGTCGACGCCCGGGCGCCGCGGTTCAACCAGGCGGCCGTCGCCCTCACGACCGCGGCCTCGCTTCTCACCGGGCAGTGGTGGATCGCCGCCGTCATGGGAGTGCAGCTCGCGGTCGGGCTCGTCTTCGGCCGCAGGTACTGCCTGCCGTGTGTCTTCTACTTCGAGGTCGTGCAACCGCGCGCCGGCGAGGGCCCGGTCGAGGACGCGCGGCCCCCGCGCTTCGCGAACGTCCTGGGGGCGGCGTTCCTGCTCGGGGCGACGGCGGCTCATCTCGCGGGGCTCGACACGATCGGGTGGACGTTGATCGCGATGGTCGCGGCGCTTGCGACGCTCGCCGTCGTCACCGGCTTCTGCATGGGCTGCAGCATGTACCGGCTGATGTCCCGGCTGCGCGGCATCCGTCCCGGCCACCACGACCGCGTCGACACGCGCGACTTCGGGATCTCCGGAGAGGCGGTCGTGCAGTTCACGCATCCGCTGTGCAGCGACTGCTCGGAGCTGGCGCGCTCGCTCGAACGGACCGGCGCCGACGTAGTCCTCGTCGACGTCACGAAGAGCCCGGCGCTCGCCCGCAAGTACCACGTGGACGTCGTGCCGCTGGCTCTGCGGGTCTCGGTCGAGGGCCGCGTGCTGGAGCGTCTCGCCTAGATTCTCGGCCGCGGGGAGGAGAGGCTCGCCCGCCTCCCGAAACCGTCCCCTCGACGGCTTCAGCGAGGAAGCCCAAACCTGGGGAGGTACCGGATGCGCCGAGTATCCACGGTCGTGTTGTCTCTTGTCGCTCTCATCGGAGGTGCGGTATCGACCGCGCCGGCCGCGTCCGCAGACTTCAAGGTGTGCGAGGTCGTGGGCAACGTGGCGCCGCCCGCCGAGGACGACTGCTGGGGGACAACCGGATTCATAGGTGACACCTGGGACCGGCAGGCAGACAACGTCTTCTTCGTGTTCTGTGAGGCGTTCCCGGGCCACGAGGCCTGTCAGGCCTAGCTCGAGCCGAGAGGCGGACGGAAAAAGAGAGAGGGGCCCGAGCGGGCCCCTCTCTTTGGCCTCAGCCCTTGCTCTTCGCGCTTCCGCTGCTGCCTTCGTGCGTCGTGTCCGCGTCGAAGACTGCGGTGTACGTGTGCGCACCTTCCTGATACCCCGGCGGCGCGGCGATCTTCGCTACCCCGCTGTCGTTCGTCTCGGCGGGTTGGTCGACCACGACCCCGTCGATCCAGAACGTCACCTTCCTCCCCGCCAGCGGAACACCCTCGTCGTCCGTCAAGCGGGCAGTGATCAGGCGGTCGGCGCCCGTGCCGGACACGCCGACGACCATCCGGGTCAGCTCCTTGCGGACCAGGAACGACGCCGTCGCGACCGACCCTAGGAAGGGCTCCTGTTCCTCGAAGGTCGCGACCAGCCCGTACTCACCGGGGGCCTCGTCGAGGTCGAGGACGATCTCCGCGATCCCCTCTCCGTTCGTCGTCGCGCGGTGGCTCTCGAGGATCTCGCCGGCGGTCGTCAGCTCGATCCGGACCGGGGCGCCCGCGACCGGGGTCCCGTCCTGCGACGTCAGCGCCAGCTTCACCGGCGCGTCGTCGGAGTGGTAGCCCGACGAGTCCGAAGAAAGGAACGTGAGCGTGGTGGCGCGTAGCTGCGCCGGGTCGACCTTCGCCGGGTTGGTCCACTTCAGCAGGTTCTCGAACACGATGTAGCCGGTGTAGGTGAGAGCGTACGACGCGAGCCCGAAGCGATGGTCGTTGGTCGCGTCCGGCTGGTACGCCGGGGCGGGGAAGAGGTTGCCGGCGATGCGGATGCGGCCTTCGCCGAGGTCGAGCTCGCCGAGGCTCACGCCGGTGACGTTCCTGGTCTGGGTCCCGGTGCGCGTGCGTGTGGTGCCCAGCGCAGTCGTGCAGCGGGCCGGCGTCGCCTTGCCGCACGCGACCTCCCACGCGGCGCGGTCCACGACCGAGATCGGCATCGCGGGCGTCGCGTCGTCACCGGAGTCAGGCGTGTAGCCGAGCGGCGCCGGCTCGACACCCTGCCGCTGTCCGACGTTGCGCTCCGCGGCACCCGGAAGGTCGAGTCCCGCGGCAAGCGGATACTGCTCCGCCTGCTCGTACGTGAGGCCGTTGTTCGGGACGTTGAAGTTGAAGCTCGGAGCGGGAGCGAACGTCCCGTGGCTCACCGCGCTCTGCGGCACGATCCCCATCTCGGTGAGGGCGTCCAGCGCCTTGTCGGTGAGGATCAGGTTCCCGCCCGACCGGACGTACTCCTCGAGGTTGCGGTAGAAGCCCGTCGCCTCGTCCTCTGTGAGTCCCATCTCCTCGATCAGGTACGAGCGGGAGCCGAGCTCGTTGACGAGCACGAGCGAATCGAACTGGCGCAGCGCGAGGACGCTCCGGTACACGACCTTCGGGTCGACCGGCGCGACCTTCTCGCCCTCCGGCACGAACTCGTTCAGCTCGCTGAAGAAGTCCATCGACGACGCGTCGATCGCGGCCTGGCCCGGAGAAGCCTCCGCGGTGTACGGGTTGAAGTCGACCTGCAGCCGCGTGACCGAGTCGAGCGGCGTGCCGAACCGGACCCTCCACCGGCCCGGCTCGGGGTCGTTCGCCGTCACGATCCTGCCGGCCTGGTGATAGAAGTGCCCCTCGCCGACGACGCTGCGTGCGACCGGCTGCCACTGTCCTTCGTCGAAGTAATCGAGGTGGATGACCGGGAGCGCCCCGGGCGAGACCCCGTTGGCGTTCGCGTGCGTCGTAGTCGCCGTGATCCCGCCGTTCCAGATCTCGTGCCGCGGTCCCTCGACGTCGAACTCGTACGACGTCTGCGTGCCGGAGACGACGAACTCTCCGTCGCCGCAGAAGCCGTCCGCGTTCTGCGCGACCTGGTCCTGACACGGCAGCACGACCTCGATGTCGTTCTGCGCGGGGAGGCCGGGGTTCGGGACGCGTGGCTGCGCGGGGACCTGAAGGCGGTTCGGGTCGAAGACGTATCCGGTCGTGCCGCCGGGGTGGAACGTCGTCTCGCTCGTCCGGAGCAGCGCGGCGATCTGCGAGAAGATCAGGCCCTTGTTGCCGTCGATGTGGGTCTGCTCGAGCGCGGGCTCGAACACGGAGTTCGGTGCGACGTGCGAGACGAACATCTCGTTGTTCACGCCCACCGCGTCGAGCCCGAGCGGTGAGTCGAACCAGTCGCCGAACGAGCCGGTGACTTGGTAGCCGATGGTGTCGATGACGGTGCCCCACTGGTCCGCGACGCACGGCGTGGCATCGGTGCCGTTCGTGTCACGGCAGATCTCGGGCGGGCTTGCCTCGGGCTCCTTCTCGCCGTTCGCGTTGTGGTCCGCGACGTACGGCGACCACGACAGCCTGTTCGTCTGGTCCTCCCACGTCCGGAGCGACGTCTCGACCGTCACCGCGTTCTTGCGGTAGTCGCGCTGGCCCGCGCCGATGAGCGTGTAGCTGAAGGCCTTCGCGGTGAGCATGCCGTGGAGGTCGAGCCCGCCCGCGAACCTCCCGGCCTCCGTGCGCGCCTTGACGCGGCTCAGCGCGTCCGCGAACGCCTTCGTCTCGGGCTCGGAGCCCGGCGAGTACGACTTCAGCGTGTAACCGATCGTCGGCCAGTCGCGGTTGAGGTCGACTCCGTTGCCGTTGAAGCGCTGGAACGCCATGCCCGGGAGGTAGCTGACGTTCGGGCCGCCGTCTTCGATCTCTACCGGTGCCGTCTGGCCGCGGCCCCACCCGTCGGGGTTGGGCAGCGTGAAGTACAGGACCGACCGCTTCAACGCCTCGCCGGCCGTGGGAACGGGCCTGTCGGTCGCGGACTCGACGATCTTCTTGGGAAACGCCCCTTCGGCTTCGCAGGCGGGAGTCGTCGCGGCGTAGTCGGACCGCTCGCACGCGGCCCACGTCACGAGATCCTCCATCGCGCGGATGCCACCCTCGAGCCCGGCGCGCTCGGGGCCGTGGATCGAGAGCGAGAAGGCGAAGTGCTCGCGCTTGCGCGGAGGGATGTCCGACGTGCGGTCCGTGACCCTGAACATGTAGAGCGGGCGGCGGTCGCGCCCCATGACCTTGGCGGTTCCGTTCTCGAGCGAGATCGAACGCGGGATGCCGGCCGAGCGATAGTTCGGGTTGTCGAACGCCTGGTCGAGACGGACGACCTCGACGAAGTCCGGGAAGCGGCGCGACATGAACTTCGCTCCCTCGATGACCTCTTCGTACGAGAGGAACTGACCGGCGCACACGCGGCCTTTCGCCCACGGCGAGACGCCCTTCGGTGTGTCCTTGATGCCGTTCACGTCTTCGTCGGGGACGTCGTGCGCCAGGCAGCCCTGCGGGTCCGGGAACACCCGGCCGAACAGCTGGTATGTGGGCTCGTCGGTGGCGACGGGGTTGGGGACGGCCATCGCCTCGCGCGGGACGATCGCCGCGACGAGCGTGGCGACGAGCGAGAGGACGAGGACGGCCGCGGAAAGGCGGGCGCGGGCAGACATGGGTGCCTCCTGTTTGTGCCGGTCTTCGGTCGCCGCGGTCGGTTGCGGCGGGGGGAGGTTCGCCCGCGCCGGGGGCGGTTCCTGCAAACCAAGCAAAGTGTCCGCAAAGTGGCCGGAACGGGACATGGCCGCTCGCGGAGTTCGTCCAGATTTGCCCGGGTTGGAGGTCGGGTCAGCGGTTGCGGAGCCGCCGGACGAGCCGGAAGAACAGGGCCGCGGCGAGGAGCCCGGCCCCGGCTCCGGCGGCCCGGGCCGTGCGGCTCGGGACCCGTTCGGGAAGGGGGGCCGGGGGCCGCGGAGCGGGCGAGAGCGGCCGCGGTGCGGGGGCCGGCGGGGCAAGGGCCGGAGGTGCCGGCGGGACGGGGGCCGGGAGCGCGGGCTGCGGCTCGGGCGCCGGAATCGCAGCGGCGACCGGCTGGGGTTCGGGCTCGGGAAGCGGCTCCGGCTCGGGAAGCGGCTCCGGCTCGGGCTCCGGAGTCGGTTCGGGCTCGGGAAGCGGCTCCGGCTCGGGCTCGGGAGTCGGTTCGGGCTCGGCAACCAATTCCGGCTCCGGCTCCGGTTGCGTCGCTTCGATCGGCATGGGTTGGGACGCGACCGCCGGTTCCGGCTCGGCCCTCTCGTCGCTGCGCCGCGGCAGCGTCACGAGCGTCTACACCAACAGAAGGGCGCCGAAGGCAACCTCGGGGGCCAGGTCGACGGCAGTTCTCAACCTGTCGTGCTCGAACGTGACGACCGCTTGCTGGTCGCGGTCCGCCTTGAACGTCCACTTCCTCGACCGCTCCGAGCCGGGGTTGTCGCCTGGCGGGAGCGCCTCGTCGATCGAGTAGCCCTCGGGGAGACGCAGGTCGACCGTCGCCTGCTTGAACGACTCGCCCTCCCCCGGCGCGAAGAAGTCGAGCTCGAAGACGTACTTGCCGAAGCCGAGCGCGTGGAACAGCTCGAAGTCGCGCGGCAGCGTCACGTTCATCACGTAGTCGCGGGCACGGTCCCGGAGTGGGACCGATGCGATCCCGGAAGACGGCGAGCCGTGGCGCTCCAACAAGACGTTCGCGTCCTCGGACTCGAGGTCTTCCGAGCCCGTTGGCACGCCGAGCTGGACGCTGCACGGTCCCCGCGTCTCGCCTCCGGCGACCGACAGGGCGACGCGCGCCGACCACTGCTCCCGCGAGTAGCCGAGCACGTACGACAGCTCCTCCGCCGCGAGCTCGTCGCGCGGGTCCGTGCACTGGTAGCCCGCGGAGAAGCTCGGCAGCAGGCTGTCCCCGCGCCCGAACGGCTCCTCCTCGCCGTCGAGCACGATCACCGCGACGGCTGCACCGCCGAGGAGCACGGACAAGACGATGCCGGCGATGCGAAGGCGCACGGTCAGGACTCCCCCAGCTTGCGCGCGTAGACGGCCTCCAGCTCGCGCGGCCAATCCGTGAAGTTGGTGATCAGGTCGTTCGGGTCGAGGAGCTGGTCGATCGCGCCGACGGGCGCTACGTCACGTACCTGGTCGTCTTCGATCGCGGCCGAGCATGCGTTCACGAAACGGTTCGCGTTGAGGACTCGGAACGGCCGCACCGCGTCGTTGATCTTCACGTTGAAGGGTCCCGTCGCCGGATCGAGGTGCTCGGTGAGGCCCAGGTCGTTGTGTCGGCGCGCTACGGCTTCGAGCGCGCTCGCGACCGCATCTTCCCGTTCCACCCCGTCCGGCGAAGAGAGGGCCCGGTCGAACGACGGCCCGATCTCGGCTGCGGCGTCGAGGCGCGCGAACGCCGCGCCTACCCACTTCACGTAAGGCGCGTAGCGCTTCTCCTGGAGGAAGCACAACGACGTCAGGTGCCCGACGAGCTTCGCGACGACGAGGCGGTTGCCGAGGTCGTCGCCGGTCTCGGCGGTGCGTCCGACGACGTGCTCGTTGTCCTGCACCCGCTGCCACGCCGCGGCCATCGCCCATAGCCAGACGTCCTTCGGATACCAGCTCAGCCGTTCTCTGACCGCGCTCAGCTCGCCGTCGGCGTCGGCGAACACCGGGCCCGCGGTGACGTGGAGGAGGCTCTGTTGCGGCGTCGCGAGCCACTGCGCCGTGGTGACGCCGTTGCGGGGATCGAAGCCGAGCTGGCGCTCGAGCCAGGGGCCCAGCGGCTCGACCTCGACGTGATGAGCGACCTCGTCCGTCTGCCATCGGTAGACACGAGTGGGCCATCCGAGGACGTCGTCGGGCAGTCCCCCGTCTATGCGTGAGCGTGTCTCGTCTACGTCCTCGGCCGCCACGAAGACGTGCAGCCGCGGCCCCCAGGCGTGGTCGGTCGATCGTTCGGTGTCGAAGCCGAGGACCTCCGAGCCCTCACCGAGGAGGGCGGCCGCGTGTGACACGCCGCCGAGGAGCCCGGCGACGTGTTCGACGTACAACGCACGAGAGAGCTCGACCCCCGGGACGAACTTCGACACCCGGTCATGCTACTGACCCAACCCCGTCCCGAGGCGGAGCGTTAGCTAGCTGACAGCGCTCGCCGCCGGGCTCCCTCACGATCGACACGTCGAGCGGACGGAAGGAGGACGACATGGGAGACACGAATACGAGGGTCGTCGTGGACGAGATCCTGACCACGATCGGCTCGTTCGGCGGCGGCGACAGCGATGGCGGGGGCTTCGACCTTCGGCCCAGTGGGAGGGTCATCAAGATCCCACCTCGCCAGGACCTGCAGGTGATCCCGGCCGAGCGACGCGACGAGCTGATCGTCCATGCGATCCAGGTCATGGCGCAGGACATCAGCGACGAGCAGCTACGGGAGCAGATGACCCGCGCCGCCGAGGCAGCCTTGCAGTAGCCGCGCCCGGCAGATGGAGTGAAGGGGCCCCCTCGTGGGGCCTCTTCTCCTTTCACGGACCGTGCCGCTGACAGGTCTTCGCCATCCCACGAGGAGCGGGCCAGGAATCCCGGGCGCCCGGTCGAACTCAGTCGCTGGACGATCCGGACGGAAAGGGACTCTCGTGAAGAAGCTTCTTACGGTGATGGTCGGCGCCTGCCTCGCCGGCAGCATCGTCGGCACCGCGAGTGCCGGCCGCCCGACGACGGTCTTCGAAGACCCCGCCGGCGACGCCGGCATCGAGGGCGGGACCGCGGTAGGAGAGAACTCCATCCCCGGGTTCGACCAGGCGGGCTTCGACCTCGTCTCGGGCCGGATCGCCCGGGCCGGTCGCAACCTCGAGTTCACGGTCACGAGCGCGGCGATGCCCGCGACCGGGTCGCTGCCCGAGGGCGCCACGTTCTTCTGGAACTTCATGTCGAACGGCACGAGGTACCGCTTCACGATCAAGAGCCAGGACGTCGGCAAGCCCGACGCCCTGACGCAGGAGGGCACCGACCGGGTCGGCCGTGTCGACCTCGAGGGCCACTTCCGGCTGGAGACGTGTGAGGAGGGGTCCGAGATCGCGGGCTTCGGGTGGAGCCACTGCAAGCTCGTCGCGTTCGAGGACGGCTCCTTCGACCCGGCGAGCAAGTCGTTCAGCGTGACGATCCCGCTCGGGGACATCGGAGCGTCGACGGGGTCGCTGATCTCGCCGAGCGCGTCGGGGTCGACGAGGTGTCAGCCGTGCTGGATCATGCACACGGCCGAGCGCACGTCGCCGCCGGGGTTCATCCTGGACGGCACGGACTGGCCGATCTCGTACAAGGTCCCGGCTAAGTAGCCGAGTGCCTTGGCCGGCGGTGCCGGTCGAGCTCTCGCCAGACGGCCCACAGGCCGAGCGAGACGGGGACGGCCGCGGCCAAGCCGGAGCGGAACATGAGGTCGAGCGGTACGCGTTCGATCCCGTCCTGCCCGGGAGACGCGGGCGAGGATTTCCGAGTCGGGCAGACCCCTGAGGCCGAGCTCGATGATGTGGTCGCACTCGATGCCCCGAAAGCGCAGCTCCCTTTGGAGCTGGAGTGGGAAGTTCTCGTCGAGGAGGACCCTCAAGACACCTCGCGGACGGCCGGGGGCGCGTGGTCCGCGACATGGGCGGCGTACAGAAGGGCGGCCTGGACCTGCTCGAGGGTGAGCCCGAACTCCTCGGCGACCGCGCCGGTGGGCTCACCGGCCCCGATCGCTCCAACGATCGTGGCCACGTCGACGCGCGTCCCCGTGACGCAGGGCTTGCCGAACCGCACGTCGGGGTCGACCGTGATCCCCGGAAAAATCTCCATGCACTCAGTGTAAGGACGCATCACCACGAAACAAGGGAGCCCCGCTCTCGCAGGGGCTCCAAGGTTGGGGCGTTCTGAAATTGAAACCGGTGAGCACCTGCGCTTAGAGCCAGCGCTCTTGCAGGGCCGCCGCCTCGCGCGCCGGCTGTCCCCTCACGATCGGGACGGATAGCGGATCCCTGATTGCTCAGGCGAAGTACGAAACGTCAGCCGTCA
>DASQDO010000189.1:0-2416 GCA_035634135.1 Actinomycetota bacterium | reverse complement strand
GAAGCCGAGCGAACACAATGGCCCGATGACCGAGCGCGTGGACTGGGACGAGCTCCGGGCCGAGGCGAGCGAAGCCGCCGGCCGCGCCTATGCCCCCTATTCGCACACGCCGATGGGAGCGGCCGCGCTCCTCGACGACGGCAGCATCCTCACCGGCTGCAGCGTCGAGAACGCGTCGTTCGGGCTGAGCCTCTGCGCCGAGTGCGGGCTGGTCTCGGCCCTCTACGACTCCGGCGGCGGGCGGTTCGTCGGCATCACGCTGGTCGACCTCGACGGGAACCTGCTGACGCCGTGCGGGCGTTGCCGGCAGCTGCTGTTCGAGGCGGGGGGGCCGGAGCTGCTCGTCGATTCGGCCGACGGCCCGCGCCGGCTCGACCAGCTCCTTCCCGACGGGTTCTCCGCCGACCAGCTCGCGGAGACGACGGGCATCTGAGCTTCCTCGACGCCGTCGGTCGCCGCGACTACCGCGTTGCGATCGTGCTGGGCTCCGGGCTCGCGCCCGTCGCGGGCGCGTTGACGGGAGCCGAGCCGGTCCCCTACTCGAGCTTCGACGGTTGGCCGCGCACGCGGGTGCCGGGGCACGAGGGCGCGCTCTATGCCGGCGAGATCGAAGGCATCCCCGCGCTGGTGCTCGCGGGCCGGGTCCACCTCTACGAGGGGCATCCGTCCAGCGCGGTCACGCATGCGGTCGACGAGGTCGTCGCAGCGGGGTGCCGGACGGTCGTGCTGACGAATGCCGCCGGTGGGATCGCCGAGTCGTTCGGCGTCGGTGAGCCCGTGCTGATCTCGGACCACCTCAACCTGACGGGATCGAGCCCGTTGATCGGGGCGCCGACGTTCGTGGACCTGAGCGCCGTCTACGACCCCGAGCTGCGCACGCTGGCGAGGACCGTGGACCCGAGCCTGCAAGAAGGCGTCTACGCGGGCGTGGTGGGCCCGGCCTACGAGACGCCGGCAGAGATCCGCATGCTGAGGATGCTAGGTGCGGACCTGGTCGGGATGTCGACGGTGCACGAGGCGATAGCAGCCCACGCCCTGGGGGCCCGGGTCCTGGGGATCTCGGTGGTGACGAACCGAGCGGCCGGCCTGGGGACGCGCCTGGACCACGCGGAAGTGCAACGAGCGGGGGCCGAAGCAGCGGGCCGGATGGAGTCCCTGCTGAGAGGAGTGGTGGCGCAGCTCTAGTGGCGGTGCGGGCCCGCCATCAGCGGCAGGTTGATCCTCTTCGCCGGCTTGGGCTTCGGCGGGAGCAGGTTCACCAACTCCTTCGCCGTCTGCTCGAGAGCCTGGGCCACCTCGCTGTCAGGTGCCTGCAACACGATCGGCGCGCCGTCGTCTGCGTACTCGCGCAGGGCCGGGTCGATGGGGATCTGGCCGAGCAACGGCACCTCGAGCGTCTGCGCGAGCGTCGCGCCCCCGCCCGAGCCGAAGATCTCGTAGACCTTCCCGTCGTCGCCGCGGAAGTACGACATGTTCTCGACGACGCCGACGACGTCGAGCCCGGTCTTCTCGGCCATGAAGCCGGCGCGCTGCGCGACCTTCTCGGCGACGGCCTGCGGCGTCGTGACGACGAGCATGCTCGCCCCCGGCAGGAACTGCGCGATCGAGATCGACACGTCACCGGTCCCCGGGGGGAGGTCGACGAGCAGGTAGTCGGGCTCGTCCCAGTGGACGTCGGAGAGGAACTGCTGGAGTGCCTTGTGCAGCATCGGTCCCCGCCACACGACCGGGTTGTCCTCGGTCGTGAACAGCCCGATCGACACGACCTTCACGCCGAACATCGTCGGCGGCATGATCATGTCGTCGACGACCGTCGGACGCTCGTGGATGCCGAGCATGCGCGGGATCGAGAAGCCCCACACGTCGGCGTCGAGGAGCCCGACGGAGTGCCCGAGCTTCGCGAGCGACGCCGCGATGTTCACCGTCGTCGTCGACTTGCCGACGCCGCCCTTGCCCGAGCCGATCGCGATCACCTGCGTGGACGAGTCGCTGCGCGCGAAGGGGGCCGGGGTCTCCTTGCGGAGCCCGCCGACGAGGGCCGCACGCTCCTCCTCGGTCATCGACGTGAGGTCGACCTGGACGTGCGAGATCTCGGGGAACTCCTCTTTCAGGCGCGCCGGGATCACCGTGTAGAAGTAGTCCTTGAGGGGACAGCCGGGGATCGTCAGCGCGATCAGCGTCCGGACCTCGGTGCCGGAGACAGTGACGTCCCGCACCATGTTCAGCTCGTTGAGGCCCCGGTGGAGCTCGGGGTCCTGGATCTCGCCGAGGACGGCGCTGATCTGTTCGACGGTGGGCATTGCCATGTGAAGGCTCTCCTGTCCGATTCGACTGCCGAAAACCCTAAGCGAAGGGGGCCGCGCAACTACACCAGGACGTCGAGCCCCTGTGGGATCAAACGGATCGAGGCCACGTC
>DASQDO010000188.1:0-3785 GCA_035634135.1 Actinomycetota bacterium | reverse complement strand
GTCGGCGCGCGTGTAGACGTCGGTCCGGATGCCGCGGCGTGCGAACGCCGACGCCAGGTCGCGGACGTAGACGGTCATGCCGCCGGAGTCGCCGGCGCCGGGGGGGCCGAGCGGCGAGGAGTGGTACGCGAGAACCGCTAGCCGCTTCACCCGTCCGAACGGATCACGCGGACGTTGTTGAGCGGCACGGCCTGGGAGCCGAGCTGGTACTTGTAGCGCTCCGGCCCCCTCAGGAAGTCGAACTTCTCGAAGCCACGCTCGATGCAGCCCTCGACGAGCCAGGACACGAGCATCAAGCCGGGCGACACGCGGGCCGCATCCGGCTCGTAGGCCGAGTTGTACAGGTAGAAGACGCCGTCGAGCTCGAAGGCGAAGGTGGCGGCGACTGCCCGGCCCCCGACCTCGAGGAAGTCCAGCCGCAGCCAGCCCAGCGGCATGAACGCGCCGGCCATCCGCTCGAAGAACGTCGCGATCTCGGGGCGCATGAAATGGCCCTTGTGGCCCTCGGCCCCCCGGTGCATGTCGACGAACGTCTTCATGTCGGCGGCGAGGGTCTCGGGCGTCGCCGTGCGGAAGACCGCGTCGGGATGGTCGCGGGTCAGGCGGCGCCGCTTGCGCTTGAGCTCGTGGCGCTCCTTCGAGTCGAGGCGCATGAGGTACGTCTCCCAGTCGCCGGGGAGCGGCAGAACCGCGGCGGTCTCCTCCTGGTCGAGAGCGAAGCGGAAGTCGCAGGTGTCGGCACGCTCGACGAGGTACTCGGCGAACCCGAGCGGGACCGGCATGTTGTGGGCGTCGAGCTCGTCCCAGCCCGCCTCCTCCGAGCGCAGCCAGGCGACGAGGGCGCCGGCGACCGCGCGGCGGTCCTCGGCGGCGCAGATCGGGCCGAGGTAGTCGGTCAGGTCGATCCCGCCGACGAACTGGAGGATCCGGCGGCCCGCCCCAGCCTTCCGGTACAGGGGGACGATCGCGACCGTCTCGTCGCCGCGGGTCATCTCGAGGACGAGTAGCTCCTTGTCGCCGGCGAACTCCTCCCACCAGACGCGGCTCCACTCCGGCGTGGCGAAGACGTGCCGGTCGGGGTCGCGCTTCAGGAGGCCGGGCCAGGCCGCAAGGTCGAACGCGGCCGGCGTCGTGTGCACGCGGACGTCGATAGCCGTCTCCTCGGGAGCGATCGTCTGGCTCATGTCGTGCGTCAACCCCACAGGTCTCGGCGTTGTTCCGTCCCCTATACCCATGCGGGCGCAAGAGAGCGCGAAAAGGGGCGGCCGGAGCCGCCCCTCGTCCGAGATCGGGTCAGGAGGCCTTGGCCACCTTCTCGGCAGCCGAGCGGGCCGCCGTGGCGTTGGCCCGGACGGCCTTGCGGACGCTCGTAGCGGCCGCCTTGGCCTGAGAGCGAGCCGTCTTCGTCCGGTCGACCGCCCTCTTGGTCGGGGCGGCCTTCGCGATCCGCCCGGTGAGGTCACGGCCGCGGCCGACGAGGTCGCCGTACACGCTCGGGTCGACGATCCGCCGCACGTCCTTGACCTTCTCGACGGCGAGGTCGCCGGCGCCGATCGCGGCGTAGAGCATCTCCTTGGTCCTGGTCATCTGCTTGTCACCTCCTCGGGGTCGGTCTCGCCGCCGCTCCCCTGCTCGAGGAACGAGCGGTAGATGTCGATGAGCACCTGCTTCTGGCGCTCGTTGATCGAGGTGTCCTTGAGGATCTCGGTGACGAGGTCGTGCTCCCTCTCGTCGTCGAGGATCCCGGCCTGCACGTACAGCGTCTCCGCCGAGATCCGCAACGCCTTGGCGATCGCCTGGAGGATCTCGGCCGAGGGCTTCCGCAGCCCCCGCTCGATCTGGGACAGGTACGGGTTCGAGATGCCTGCGAGGTCGGAGAGCTTGCGGAGCGACAGGCGGCTCGCCCGCCGCTGCTCGCGGATGAAGGCGCCCAGCTCGCCCAGCTTCATCCTCGAAGACACGCTAACAGCTATAGCACGCGTGCATAACAGTTGCAAGCACGCCCTTGATCCCCGTGTTAAGAAGAATCCCTAACTGTCCGATATGTCTTCTATCGGAACGTAGTCGCTGTACCGTGCGTCCAATCACGGTGAGTGACCGTTCGACGACGCATCGGGAGGCATGCGGTCCCGAGTGGAGAACCCAACTCAGATGAGTGCAGAGAGAACGCCTCGCCGGGCGAACCTGGCGACGATGGTGGGTAGCAGCCTCGCGGTAGTTGCCGCGGGGAGCCTGCTCGCGTTCTCGACGCTCGCGGAGCAGGCCGGCTTGGAGGGACTCGCGACGCGAGGCATCGAGCCCGCGCAGCCGGGCCGGGTCCGATCCGGCGAGCACGCGATCACGATCCCGGCCCCCGCGACCGCGCCCCCGACGGACCTGCGCGTCGAGGTGTCGGACTTCGGACGGGAAGGGGGTCGCGCACGAGTGCGAACGGTTGCGCCGGTCGAGCCCCCGGCCCCCGCGCCGCTGCCGCCGCGCGAGCCGGACGAGCCCGAGGTACGGCGCATCGACCACCGCGCACGCGTAGCGGTCGACGGGCCCGACGTCGACGACAAGGTCGAGAAGCGGGACGGCCCGCCCTACGGCCACGCCTACGGTCACCGCAAGAACAAGCACGGCAAATCGCCGAAGCACGAGCGGAAGAACGAGTCACCCGAAGCGCCGGTCTACGCGCGCACGGCGAACGACGAGGCTCCGCCGAAGAAGTCGAAGGCGCCGAAGCTGCAGAAGGTGAAGAAGGTCAAGAAGGCCAAGGGCGCGGCGCACCCGGGCAACGGGAAGGCGAAGGGCCACTCGAAGCACGCCGCCGGCCCCGTCGCCGCGCACTCGAACGGCAAGGCCAAGGGCCACTCGAACGGCAAGGCCAAGGGCCACGCCAAGCACGCCCACAAGGGCAAGGGCAAGGGCAACTCGAAGCACGGCGGCTAGCGCCGCGGGTTAGCCCAGGGCCGCGGTCGGGTCCGCTTCGCCGCTCACGTAGCGGCGCACTATCTCGGCCTGCACGGTGTCCATTACCTCCTGGACCACCTTTCGCCGCGTAGACAGCGTCTTCTCGTGGTCGCCCAGCGAGCCCAGGATCCCCCGCAGCTCCTCCGTCGGCAGCGACGGGAGCCGGGACAGCGTCTGCTCGCCGACGATCTCCTCGATGCGGCGCCGCGGGATGTCGGCGTTGCGCGGGATCGAGAAGTCCGGGGCCCTCGACGGCAACGGGAGCCCCGTGTCGCTGCGCCCCTCGGTCGCGAGGATCTGCGGCAGCCGCGACATCAGGTCCGAGTTGTCCCCGGTACCGGACCTGCGGTCGAGCTCGGCCGAGAGGATGTCGATGCGAGCCTGAGCGAGGCGCCGCTCGAACGAGATCTCGGTCTCGGCCTCCTTGCACTCGTCGCGCATCGACCGCAGCTCCTCGAGCGGCCTGTCGCCCAGGCCCTCGACGTAGGCGGTGTCGAGGATGCGCTCGACGAGGCGGCGCTTCTGATCGGTCATGAGGTCAGGGTATCAGCGGAGTCCCAGCATCTCGCGGGCGATCGCAGGCGTCGCGACCTCGCGCCCTGCGCTCCGCGCCATCTCCGCGACCCGTTCGACGAGCTGCGCGTTCGACCGCGCCTTGACGCCCTTCGCGTAGTAGACGACGTCCTCGAAGCCCGTCCGGACGTGGCCGCCGAGCGCGATCGTCTGCTCCGCGACCGGGAGGTGGGCGCGGCCGATGCCGGTCGCGCTCCACGTGGCGGCCTCGGGCAGGTGGGAGACGAGGAACGGGAGGGCGTCGTCCCACGCCGGGAGCGCGC
>DASQDO010000187.1:0-6706 GCA_035634135.1 Actinomycetota bacterium | reverse complement strand
CGCCATGTCGGCTATCGGGCGCGGTATCACGAAGGCCACCAGCAGCAATAGCGCGGCTACGCCCATCGCGGCCTTCAGCAGGTACGGGACCTCGATCTCGCGCGTCTCTTCCGGCGCCGGGGACTCGAAGAACATCCTCTTCACGACCGCCAGGTAGTACCAGGCCGCTATCACCGCGTTCAGGCCCATGACCACCGCCAGCCAGACCGCGTCGGCGTCGATGGCGGCGAGGAAGACGAACAGCTTCGCCCAGGCCCCCGCCATCGGCGGCGTCCCGGCAAGCGAGACCAGGAAGCCCGCGAGCAAGAGCGCGAGCGCGGGCGAGCGCTGCCACAGCCCCGCGTAGTCGTCGATGAAGTACGAACCGCCGCGCCGCGCGAACGAGATCGCCGCCGCGAACGCACCTGCGTCCATGATCCCGTAGATCGCCAGGTAGAACATCGCCGACTGGAACGCCTGCTGGTTCGCTTCGCCGTTCGGCGTGATCAGCGCGAACGCGACGAGCACGTAGCCGGACTGCGCGATCCCGGAGTACGCGAGCAGCCGGATGATGTGCCGCTGCCGCAGCGCGATGAGGTTGCCGACCGTCATCGTCAGCACGGCGAGCGCGACGAAGGCCGGCCGCCACGCGTCGGCGACGTCGGGGAAGGCCCGGAACATCAGCACGAGCAGCCCGACGAAGCCGCCGATCTTGGACGCGGTCGAGAGGAACGCGGCGACGGGCGACGGTGCCCCCTCGTAGGTGTCGGGGGCCCAGAAGTGAAACGGCACCGCCGAGATCTTGAAAGCGAACCCCACGACGACGAAGAACACGCTCATGACCACGATGGGGTCGTCGCCACGCCCGGCGAGTGCCTCCCGGATGGCGTCGAGCTGGATCTCGCCGCCCGTCGCGCCGTACACGAGCGACATCCCGTAGAGCATCACGGCCGAGGACAGGACGCCGAACAAGAAGAACTTCAGCGCGGCCTCGTTCGACTTCACGTCCCGCTTCCGCAGCCCCGTCATCACGAAGCCGGGGATGCTGATCAGCTCGATCGCGATGAAGATGGACACGAGGTCACGGGAGCTCGACATGACGAGCGTCCCGAGCAGCCCGCACAGCAGCAGGAAGTAGTACTCGCCCTGCGCGTACTCACCCTCGCGGAAGTAGTCGTACGACAGCGCGAGGACGATCAAGCCGATGACGCAGAACAGGCCCTTGAACGCGAGCGCGAACGTGTCGACCTCGAACGCGCCGCCGAGCGTGAGGCGGTCGCCCTGCCCGATCAGCGACACGACCGCAGCGAGCGTCGCCACCAGGCCCGCCGCCGACAGCGGCATCGCGAGCCACTTCGCGTCGCGCGGCAGGAAGAGGTCGACCATCAGGACGGCGCACGCGAAGACGGTGAGCACCGTCTCCGGCGCGAGCGCGTGCCAGTCGACGGCTACGTTCACGCGCCGAAGGCCCCCAGGAGCACGTCCACGGCCTCGTTGGTGACGCCGAGGAGCATCTTCGGATAGATGCCTGCCGCCACGATGAGGAGGAGCAGCGGTGCCCATGCGATCCACTCGAGCTTCGACACGTCGTGGATGCCGTGCCCGTCGGCGAAGTTCTCCGGCACCCGGCCGAGGTTCACGCGCTGGATCGTCCACAGGAGGTATCCGGCGGTCAGCACGGTGCCGATGCCGCCGCCGACCATCAGGACGCGGAACAGCGTCTCGTCGAGCCCGGCGGCCGGGTCGTACGAGCCGGCGAGCGCGAGGAACTCACCCCAGAAGCCGGCGAGCCCCGGAAGGCCGAGCGACGCGATCGCCGCGTAGCTGAACGTCGCGCCGAAGCGCGGTATCTGCTTGAGGATCCCGCCGAGGGCCGCGATCTCCCTCGTGTGGTAGCGCTCGTGGATCGAGCCGGCGAGGAAGAACAGCATGCCGGTGATGAGGCCGTGGGCGACCATCCCGAAGATCGCGCCGTTGATGCCCGCGTCGGTGAGCGTCGCGATGCCGAGCATCACGAAGCCCATGTGTCCGACGGACGAGAACGCGATCAGCCGCTTGAGGTCGGTCTGGGCGAGACAGCACAGCGACCCGTAGATGATCGAGATCACCGCCAGCACCCCGATGATCGGCGCGTAGTCGATCGCGGCCTCGGGCAGGATCGGCAGCGAGATCCGGATGAAGCCGTAGGTCCCCATCTTCAGCAGGATCGCGGCCAGCAGGACCGAGCCGACCGTCGGAGCCTCGGTATGTGCGTCGGGGAGCCACGTGTGGAACGGCCACATGGGGACCTTGATCGCGAACCCGAGGAACAACCCGAGGAACACGAGCGACTGGAACAGCTCGCTCCCGATGCCTGCGGCCCCCAGCTCTCGCAGCTCGACCATGTCGAACGTGCCGGTCTGGAAGTACAGCGCCAGGAAGCCCAGCAGCATGAAGATCGAGCCGAACAGCGTGAAGAGGAAGAACTTGACGGCGGCGTACTCACGCCGCGGCCCGCCCCAGATGCCGATCATGAAGTACATCGGCACGAGCACGACCTCGAAGAAGATGAAGAACAGGATGAGGTCGAGGGCGATGAACGTCCCCGTCATCCCGGTCTCGAGCAGCAGCACCAACGCGAAGAACGCCTTCGACTTCCCCGGCTCGGGGATGTGGAAGTGCATGTAGATCATGCAGAGGAACGAGACGAGGACCGACAGCACGACGAGCGGCAGCGACATCCCGTCGACGCCTACGTGGTAGTTGACGTCGATCGTCGGGATCCACTCGAGGTTGACGACCTGCTGCAGCCTGCCGGACTCGCCGTAGTCGAATCTCATCGCGACGACGATTCCCGCGATGTGGGCGAGGCCGGCGAAGATCGAGCCGACCATCTTGACCGCCGCTTCCTTCGCCTGCGGCACGAACATGAGCACGATCGCGCCGACGAGCGGCAGGAACGTCGTGAGGCTCAGCCCCCAGTCGTCGAACCAGTCCATAGCCCTCTCGAACCCTCCCTAGGTAAGCGCTATCGCGGCTACGAACACCGCGACCGCCGCGAACAGCACCGCCGCGTATCGCTGGACGTTCCCGGTCTGTATGTACTTCAACAAGCCGCCGGACGCGCCGGTGATGCCAGCCGCGCCGTTGACGGCGAAGTCGACGACGTCCTGGTCGATCGTGTAGGCGACCCTGGCGCCGCCGAGGGTCGCGGTACCCGCTCCGTTGACGATCCCGTCGATGACCTTCTGGTTGATCCAGTAGGCGACCTTGGCCCACGAGTACTGGATGGGCCGGACGATCCCCCTGATGTAGAGCTCGTCGAGGTAGTACTTGTTCGCCACGAAGCGGTACGCCCACGCGAACGGTCCGCCGAGGACGTCGACCTTCAAGCGGCCCTTGTGGAAGACCTGCCAGCCGATGAAGATCGCGCTCAGCGCGAGCAGGACCGAGCCCGCCGGCAGGATGAGGTTGTAGAAGGGATCGAACCCGTGGAGCTCGTGGCCGGGGAGGTGGAGCCAGTCGTGGACCGGACCGATCACGGGGACCCCTAGGAAACCGACCGTTACCGACGCGATCGCGAGGATCCACAGCGGCGTGACCATCGAACCCGCGCTCTCGTGCGGATGGCCGTGCCCCCGGTACTCGCCCCAGAACGTCTTCACGCACGCTCGCGTCATGTACAGCGCCGTCAGGAACGCGGTGACGACGGCGGAGACCAGCACGATCCATGCCGTGGCGCGATGTCCTTCGCTGGCGGCCCTCAGCGCGCCGCCGATGATCTCGTCCTTCGAGAAGAACCCGGCCAGCGGGAAGATCCCGGCGAGAGCGAGCGACCCGATGATGAACGTCCTGAACGTGTGCGGCATGTACTTACGCAAGCCGCCCATGTCGCTCATGTTGTTCGAGTGCACCGCGTGGATCAGGGAGCCGGAGCCAAGGAAGAGCAGCGCCTTGAACATCGCGTGCGTGAACAGGTGGAAGACGCCGGCGGTGTAGGCGCCGACGCCGAGCGCCGCCATCATGTAGGCGAGCTGGCTGATCGTCGAGTACGCGAGCACGCGCTTGATGTCGTCTTGCACGAGCGCGAGCACGGCCGCCATCAGCATCGTGATCGAGGCGATGATCGCGACGACGTCGAGAGCGGCCCCCGCGTGCTCGAACAGCGGGAACATGCGCGCGACGAGGTAGACGCCGGCGACGACCATTGTCGCCGCGTGGATCAGAGCGGAGACCGGGGTGGGGCCCGCCATGGCGTCGGGCAGCCAGACGTGCAGCGGGAACTGGGCCGACTTGCCGACCGCCCCGCAGAACAGCAGGAGGGCCGCGACCGTCAGCGCGGTGCCGCCGATCTCGCCCTCCTCGGCGAGGTGGTTGATCTCGCCGACGTTGAACGTCCCCGCGAGCACGAACAGGGCGAAGATCCCGAACATGAACCCGATGTCGCCGACGCGGGTGGTGATGAACGCCTTCATCGCGGCCGACGAGTTCTCCTTCTCCTCCCAGTAGTGGCCGATGAGGAAGTAGGAGCACACGCCGACGCCCTCCCACCCGACGAGCATCTGGGTGAGGTTGTTCGCGATCACGAGGAACAGCATCGAGCCGGTAAACAGCGACAGGACTGCGTAGAACCACGTGTAGCGCTCGTCGTCGTGCATGTAGCCCGTCGAGTAGATCTGCACGAGCATCGAGATGAACGTCACGACGACGAACATCACGCCGGCGAGGAAGTCGTAGTTCATCCCGAACTCGAGCTCGAAGCCGCCCGGGAACTCGAACCACGTCCACGCCTTCTCGACGTGTGCGTTGCCGGCGGCGAGCTCGGCGAAGCCGACCAGCGAGAGGGCGAAGCCGATGGCAACGGCAGCGATCCCGACGGCGTGGCCCCGGTTCTTCATCTTCTTGCCGAAGAACCCGATGACGATCGCCGAGAGGAACGGCAGCAGGGGGACGATCCACATGTACTCCGTGAACGTCCCCTTGTGGACCTCGTGGCCGGCCTCCTCGGCGGCCAGGAGCAGGAAGTCGGTCACCACTTCATCAGGGACATCTCGTCCACGTCCACGGTCTGGCGGTTACGGAACATGAGGATGACGATCGCGAGGCCGATGCCGACCTCCGCCGCGGCCACTGCGATGACGAACAGCGCGAACACCTGACCGTCGAGGCCGGCGTCGGCCAGCATCGACGAGAACGCGACGAGGTTGATGTTCACGGCGTTCAGCATCAGCTCGATCGAGAGCAGGATCAGCACCGCGTTCTGGCGCGCGAGCACCCCGTAGATCCCTATCGAGAACAGCAGTGCCGAGAGCACCAGGAAGTACGAGACCGGCATCTAGTCCGCAGCCTCCTCGTCACGTCGAGCGATCACGACCGAGCCCACGAGGGCGGCCAGCAGCAGCACCGAGACCACCTCGAACGGCAGGACGAAGTCGGAGAATATGGCGTTGCCGACCTGCTCCGAGGTCGTGCCGGCCTCGCGCGTGAAGTCGATCTCCTGGCCCTCGAACGCGTCGACCATGATCACGCTCGACACCACGAAGACCGCGAGCGCGCAGATCGCCGCGAGCGGCCGCTGGTCGTTGTCGAAGCTGCCCTTGCCGATCGGCGCCCGCGTGAGCATGAGCCCGAACAGCATCAGGACGACGATCGCGCCGACGTAGACGAGGACCTGGACCCAGGCGACGAACTCGGCGAACAGCAGCACGTACATGATCGCGGCGCCGAGCAGGGTGGCGACGAGGTAGAGGGCCGCGTGGACGACGTTGCTCGTCGTCACGACGCGGATCGCAGAGACGCCCATGACGGCGGCGAAGAGCCAGAAGAGGATCTCGTAGACCTCCATCAGCTCTCCCCGTCTTCAGGCGCTACCGGCCCCTGCGGGGGCTGGGGCTCCTCGGCCTTCGGGGCGCCGCCCTGGACGGGGGGCGTCGGGCGTGCCTCCGGCGTCCCGGCCCTGCGGATCCCGCGCTCGGCCTTCACGCGCGCGACCTTCGCCCGGGCCTCGGCGACCTGCGGCGACGACCCCTTCGCACGCTGCTCCTCGAGCACCTGGCGGTAGACCTCCTCGGGGTCCTCGAGGCGCTCGAGGGCGACGGGCTTCGGCTCCTCGTGCGGGACGTCGACGTTCGGTCCCGGCTGGGCCTGGAAGCGTGACCTCTCGAGGTCGGTGAGGTCGACCGAGGCCCCCGTGGGCGCGGGCGTCTTGGGGTCGACCTTCTCCTCGGCCGGGACGCTCTCGGCCTTCGGTGAGGCCGGCGCGCCCTCGGCGACGGTCTCGCCGCTCATCTTGGCGGGCTGCTCGGGCGGGCTCTCCATCTGCGCCGCGTCGGACTTCGACGCGCCGGTCGCGGGCTCCGGCGTCTTGCTGTCGGGAACCGTGTCGACGGTGCGGCCGGCCTCGGTGGCGAACGTGCCGGCCTTCGGCGCGTCCTCCGCCTGCTCCGGACGGGTCTGCACCGCAGAAGACGTCGTCGTAGGGGGCCGCGCGCCGGTGGCGGCGACGGTCTGCGCGGGCGCGGCCTGCGGCTCCGGCATGCCCGGCAGAAGCGCGCCCTGCTCGAGCGGGGGCGGCGGCAGCACCGTCGCCATCCAGTCCGACAGCCGCTCCTTCTCGTGCGTGAGCTGGCGGATGTCGTACTCGGCGTACTCGAACTCGCGGCTCCAGAACAGCGCGTCGTAGGGGCACACCTCGACGCAGATTCCGCAGTACATGCAGAGCGCGTAGTCGATCGCGAACCGGTCGAGG
>DASQDO010000186.1:0-3236 GCA_035634135.1 Actinomycetota bacterium | reverse complement strand
TCGGACGCGACAAGGCCGTCGACGTGCTGTGGGCCGAGGCCGGTATCCAGTTCGACCCGATGGTCGTCGAGGCGTTCGTCGCCGCGCTGCCGACCCGTGCAACGGTGGCGGGGCTCATGGCGCTGTTCGCGGCCCCCTCGTGGCTCTTCCGCAAGGCCGCCGTCCAGGCGAAGCGCCTCGGCGTCGGCAACGTCACCCCCGCGCTCGGCGCGCTGGGCGCGGCCGCGTTGATGGGCGGCTTCATCCCCGGCGCGGGTCCGGCCGACGGACCGAAGATCGCGATCGAGCGTGCGGACGACCCGCAGGAGTCCGACGTCGTCGACCTCTCGACGCAGACCGACGACCTCGAGCCGGTGGAGGACGTCGCCGACTCGAAGCCGGCGACGAAGCCGAAGCCCGTCGCGCAGAAGGAGAAGTCGGGTCCCGACACGGTCGTCCTCGGCTCGCGCCTCACGCGCGGAGCACGCCCGAAGACGACGCCGAGCGGAACGAACACGGCGACGCCGCCGACGAGCCCTCCGGCCCGGACGGGACAGCCGCCCCGGCCCGCGCAACCGACCTCGAAGCCGAAGCCGACGCCGGACCCGCAGGACGACGAGCACGTCCAGGGCGACCCGCAGCCCGGCCGCGGCCGCGACTGCGAGGTGCCGAAAGACGACAGCAAGGGCAACTCGAAGCACTGCGGCTAGACGCGTTCCCCGTCTAGGGTGAACGCATGGCAACGATCGTCCAGAAGTACGGCGGCACGTCCGTCGGCGACGCCCATCGCATAAAGAAGGTCGCCGAGCGCGTCGTCTCCTGCGCGGAGGCCGGGCACCGCGTGTGCGTGGTCGTCAGCGCGATGGGCCACAGCACCGACGAGCTCCTCGACCTCGCCGCCGAGGTCTCCACGGTCCCGCACCCGCGCGAGCTCGACATGCTGCTGACGGCCGGCGAGCGCATCTCGATGGCGCTGCTGTCCATGGCGATCAACGAGCAGGGCCGGGGCGCGATCTCGTTCACCGGCTCGCAGGCCGGCATCGTGACGGACACGACGCACGGCAAGGCGCGCATCCTCGAGGTCAAGGCGCAGCGCGTGCGTGAGGCCCTCGACGCGGGGAGCATCGCGATCGTCGCGGGCTTCCAGGGGGTCTCGACGGCGTTCGACGTCACGACGCTGGGCCGCGGCGGGTCCGACACGACGGCGGTGGCGCTCGCGGCCGCGCTCGACGCGGACTACTGCGAGATCTACACGGACGTGGCCGGCGTGTTCACCGCGGACCCGCGGCTCGTCCCGTCCGCGCGCAAGCTGCACGCGGTTTCGTACGAGGAGATGCTCGAGCTGTCGGCCAGCGGCGCGAAGGTGCTGATGCTGCGGTCGGTCGAATACGCTCGGAACTACCAGGTGATGCTGCACGTGCGCTCCTCGTTCACCGACGACGAGGGCACCTGGGTCCGAGAGGAGGACGAACGGATGGAACGAGCGATCATCTCGGGGATCGCGCACGACACCTCCGAAGCGAAGGTCACGATCCTCGGCGTTCCCGACAAGCCGGGCATCGCCGCGCGCGTCTTCCGCCCGCTCGCGGACGAGGGCGTGAACGTCGACATGATCGTGCAGAACGCGTCGGCGGAAGGCCGCACGGACATCTTCTTCACGCTGCCGAAAGACGACCTCGTCCGTGCCGAGCCGATCCTGAAGTCGATCGAGGACGAGGTCGGGGCGGAGGGCGTCACGACCGACCCCGACATCGCGAAGGTCTCGCTCGTGGGGGCCGGGATGAAGACGCACCCCGGTGTGGCCGCCGACATGTTCGACGCGCTCGCAGACGCGGGCATCAACATCGAGATCATCTCGACGTCTTCGATCCGCGTCTCGTGCGTGATCCGGGCCTCCGAGGTCGACCGTGCGGTGAAGGTCATCCACGACCGCTTCGACCTGTCGCGCGAGTCGCTGCTGCGCGAGCATCCCGACGACCAGCCGGGTGCCGCATGAGGGCCGTCCTCGTAGGCGCGACCGGCGCCGTGGGCGGAGAGATCCTGAAGATCCTGTCCGAACGCCCGCCGTTTTTGGACGAGCTGATCCCGGTCGCGTCGCCCCGTTCGGCGGGCCGCAAGCTCCCGTATCGCGACGGCGAGGTCGAGGTGCGCGCGCTGGCACCGGAGGTCTTCGACGGCGTCGACCTCGCGCTGTTCGACGTGCCCGACGAGATCGCGGTCGAGTGGGCCCCCGTCGCGGCCGAGCGCGGCTGCGTCGTCGTCGACAACTCCGCCGCGTGGCGGATGGACGCCGACGTCCCGCTCGTCGTGCCGGAGATCAACCCCGGTGCGATCGCAAATCGTCCCAAGGGGATCATCGCGAGCCCCAACTGCACGACGCTCGCTATGGTCGTGCCGATCGCGGCGCTGCACGCGGAGGTCCCGCTGCGCCGGCTCGTGCTCGCCTCGTATCAGGCCGCGTCGGGATCGGGCCGCCCCGGCACCGACGAGCTCTGGGAGCAGACGCAGATCGCCGCGAAGGAGCCCGACGCCGTGCAGGAGGGCCGCGCCCGCGACGTGCTCGAGCGCGGCGAGACGTTCACCCACCCGATCGCGATGAACGTGATCCCGCAGTGCGGCTCGCTCAAGGAGGACGGCTACACGAGCGAGGAGCTGAAGCTCTGCCGCGAGACGCGCAAGATCATGGACCTGCCCGACCTGCGCGTCACCGCGACGTGTGTCCGCGTGCCGGTCGTCGTCGGCCACGGTGTCGCGGTCCACGCGGAGTTCGAGGGACCGATCACGCCCGAGCGAGCTCGCGAGCTGCTGCAGGGCGCCCCGGGCGTCGAGCTCCGCGACGACCCGGCGAACGCCGTCTACCCGACGCCGCTGGAGGCCGCGGGCGAGGACCCCTGCTACGTCGGCCGCATCCGCCAGGACCTCTTCGACCCGAACGCGCTAGAGCTGTTCTGTGTCGCCGACAACCTCCGCAAGGGGGCCGCGCTCAACACCGTTCAGGTGGCCGAGCTCCTCGCCTAGCTCAAGCCGGGCACGCTGGTCCCCGAAGAACCCCCAAAGGGGGGATGCCGGATGTACACGGTGCTTCGTGCAGGACGGGGTCGCAAGGAAGACGGGGTCGCAACCCCGGTAGTCGCCGCCGCCGCGGCGGCCGTTCTCGTGGTTCTCACCGCTTCGGCGGTGCTCTTCTCGATGACTCGCGAAGACAACGCGTCGGTCGCGTCGAAGAGCGCGCCCGAGCAGGCCGGCCCGGAGGCGAG
>DASQDO010000185.1:0-4624 GCA_035634135.1 Actinomycetota bacterium | reverse complement strand
AGCCGTCGACGGTGTCGAGGTGTGCCCTCGTCCGTCGCTGCTGCACCCACAGGCTGGCGAGCCCGGTGCCTGCGACCAGGAACATGATGACCAGGTAGATCACGCGTCCTCCATTTCGGAGAGTCGAGAAGCGGACGGAGCCGCGCTACACACCGGCGGCATCCCGCGTTGTCCGGAAATGGTCACGGACGGCGCGCCGGGGCGTGGCACGTGGTCCCCGTTGATTGTTCTGCGCCCGCGGGGACCTCCCTGCCAGGCTATCAGGCCGTTCTCCGGCGGGACCGGACCGCCAGGGCGGCCCCGGCCGCCCCCACGAGGCCCAGGCCGGCGGCGGCGCGCTTGACCAGGTCGGCCCGTTCGAAGCGCCGGGACCCGATCCGGACCCGCCCGCCCGCGGCGGCGACAGTCTCGCGCAGGGTCTCGGCGTGGCCCCGCTCGCAGGTGAAGCCCGCGGCCGTGAGCTTCTCCGTCCCGACGACCCAGGGGTGCATCGCGTAGTGGAGGTAGCCGGCGGGGACCTCGGACAGGCCGAGACGCCACGCCTTCTCGGCGACGGTGAACGCCAGCGGCTCCGGCAGGTAGCGGACGCGGCGGTCTGCGAGGGCGAGCGCGTCGCTCGCTTCGAGCCATCCCTCGGCGGCGAGGTTGAACGTCCCGCTCGCGTCCGTGGTCAGGGCCCAGTGCAGCGCACGCGCGACGTCTTCTTCGTGCACGAGCTGGAGCGGCGGCGTGTGGCCGGCCACCCCGAACAGCAGCGGTTGCTCGACGAGGTGCGACCACGCGTTGTCCGCGTCGGGACCCCCGACGACCGCGGGGCGGAACACGACGACGTGCGCGTCGGAGAGATCGTCGGCGAGCTCGCGGAGGACGTACTCGACCTCGAGCTTGTGCGCCGCGTAGCTGAAGTCCAGGTTCGCGCGCAGCGGCGAGTCCTCGGTGAGCGGGACGTCGTTGTCGGGGTGCGCGCCGTACACGACCGCGGAAGACGTGTAGACGATCCGCCCGACTCCGGCGCGGCCCGCGGTCTTGAAGACGTTCTGGCTGCCGTTCACGTTGACGTCGCGCATCCTCGTCTCGTCACGAATCGGATCCATCACGAACGCGAGGTGGAAGAGGCAGTCGACGCCTTCGAGCCGGGCCGCGAGCGCAGGGCTGCGCACGTCGACCTCGTCGAAGACGAGCTTGGGATGCGGCGCCTTCGGGGGGCGGACGTCGAAGCCGACGATCCGCGTGACCGACTCGTCGGCGGCGAGGAGCTCGACGAGCCGGGCCCCCAGGTATCCGGACGAGCCGGTGATCGCGACGGTCGTCATCGTTGCGAGCGTACCGGGCGACAATGGGCGGCGATGAGCGAGCCCTGGGGCGACATCCCGTTGTTCCGCGAGATCCAGCGGATCCTCGCTTCGAGCAAGGGCCCCGTGAACGTCGAGATCGCGACGCAGGTGGCGACCGCGCTGGCGACCCAGGAGGGCGACGCGCGGGTGGACGCGGCGCGCGTCCGCGCTCTGGCCGAGGCGGTGCGCTCGGCCGAGCTGGTGCTCGCCGGGTACACGCGCCTCCCCGTCGACGATCCCGCGGGGGTCAGAGGCGTCGGGCGCGCGGAATGGGCGAAGGAGACGCTGGCTTCGTGGGGATGGCTCTTCGAGCACGTCGCGCAGAAGCTGACGGGCGGCATGGGGCCGGAGCACGGCGACGAAGGGGACGCTCCGCCCGGGATCGCGGCCGCGATGGCGCAGGTGGCGCCGCTCCTCGTCGGGATCCAGGTCGGGACTCTCGTCGGCCGGCTCGCGCGGGACGCCCTCGGGCGCTACGACCACGCGATCCCGCGCGACGACGACGGCCGCCTGCTCTTCGTGGACCCCAACGTCGCCCGCGTCGCCACCGAGTACGACCTCGACGAGGCCGCGTTCGTCCGCTGGCTCGCGCTGGGGGCCGCAGCGCGCCACCTCGTGCTCCGCCAGGCGCCGTGGGTCAGCCGGTACTGGCGCAGCCGTCTCGTCGCGGACGTCGACGCGCTGGAGATCGACGTGGGCGAGCTGCAGACGCGGATGATGGACCTGCAGTCGCAGGGGCCGAGCGCGCTCGAGGACGGGATGGGCGCGGGGGCCGCGCTGCCGCTCGTGCCGACCGACAGGCACCGGCGCGCGCTGGCGCGACTGCGCTCGTTCCTCGCGGCGGTGGAGGGCTACGCGCGGCACTCGAGCGCTGCGCTGGGGGCCGCGATCGTCGGGCCGGCCGGCGCGATCGAGGAAGGGGTCGCGCGTCACCGGCTCGCGGGCAACGAGGCCGAGGCGATGCTCAAGACGATCCTCGGGGTCTCGTTCGACCGCGATCTGGAAGCTGCGGGGGCGACGTTCTGCGCGGCGGTCGTCGACCGGAAAGGGATCGCGGCGCTGAACGTCATGTGGGCCGCTCCGGACAACCTCCCCTCGTACGAGGAGATCAAGGATCCCTTCGCCTGGATGGAAAGGGTCTTGGAGGCCGGCTAGCGGCGGAGCACGAGCGCGAGCTGCATGAGCAGCCGCGTCATCGGGTCGGACAGGTCGGTCTTCACGAGGTCTTCGATCCGCTTGAGCCGGTACTCGAGCGTGTGGCGGTGGACGAACAGAGCGCGGGCGGCGGTCGCGATCGAGCCGTGGCGGTAATACGCGTCGAGCGACGCGACGAGGTCTTCTCCGCGGGGGTCGCGCAGGAGCGCGCCGAGATGGGCTTCGACGAACGCGGCGCGGTCTTCGTCGGGCGCGTCGAGGACCGCGGCCAGCGGGACGACCTCGTCGTAACGGACGACGTCCTGCCCGAAGAAGGCCGCGACCTTCGCGGCGGCGCGGGCCCGGCGTGAGCCCTCGGTCGTGTCGGCGGCCCCTGCGACGCCGAGCTCGGAGGCCTCGGGGACGTCCGGGGGGCCCTCGCCGTCGACGAACGCGACCACGGCGTCCGCGTAGCGGCCGACGGCCGCCGTAGGCATCGCTCGCCGCAGGTCGCGCACCCACTGCCCCGACTCGTCCTCCGGGACACAGCGGGCGACGCACCACGAGATCGACGAGAGGTCGATGTCGCGCCGCTCGGCCCGCTCGGCGAGGTTCGCGTCGTACGACCGGGTCCCCGACAGGACCTCGACGATCACCTGCAGGTCCAGCTCCTCGTCGGCGAGCAGCGCCTCGGACTCCTCGACGTACGCGGCGGAGACCGTGGTCGTCGCCGCCTGCGTGAGGTCGAGGAGCGCGACCATCAGCGCCTCGACGATCTCGGCGCGCTGGGTGGCGTCGTCCGGCACCTCGTCGAGCAGCGTGTCCCAGACCGTCCGCGCGCCGATCTGGAAGGCGAGCAGCACGTCCTGGAGCGGGAGCCCCTGGCGGGCACGGCGGCGGCCGATGTCCGCGAGGGGGTTCCCGAGCGACTCCGTCGATACGGAGCCCTGGAGGATCGCGAGCCCGGCGAAGACGCTGGCCTTGGCGCCCTGGCGGAAGTCCTCCATGAGCTCGGGGCTTGCGGCGGCGTAGCTCGGGATGCGGGTCGTGTAGGCCGTCATCATCGTCTCGACGATGTCGTCGAAGCGCGGCGCGACCCGCTCTACGAGTTGGCCAATCGTAGCCAGCTGGTAGTCGCCTATAGCAGCGGGCGGGCGGGGTTCAACCGACATGTTGTCCAAGACTAAGCGCGAGTTCTGGCGCAATCCGTCTAAAGGGGACTTTCTCGGGTGGCAGAACCCTGCCCCGTAACGGTGTCGCCTAGAGGGAGGGACTTGGAATGAAGAAGGTGCGTCTGCTCGCTTCGGCTGCGATCGCGGTCGGTTGTCTCGCAGTGTTCGCCCCCGCCGCTTCGGCCGGCGAGGTCTGCTACTCGATCCACGTGGCCGCCCAGGGCGGCGACGTCGTCAACGAGACCGCCTGCATCCCCCTGCCGTAACCGTCTGACACGCAGGCCGCCCGCCCGGTTCGCCGCCAGGCAATCCCCAGGCCGGGTGGGTGGCCTGCACCCCCTGAATGCGCGGTTCGCCGCCAGGCGTCCCCAGGGCCGCGCAAGAAGCGACGAGGCTCCCCACGGGTACGGGGGAGCCTCGCTCGCGCCCGGGGTTACGCCAGGACGAGCCCGCGCTCGGTGACGTTGAACTTCTCGACGAGGATCGGCGGGCCTTCCAGCTCGGGAGGGATCCCCGTGTCGTCGAGATACAGCCGGATCGCCTCGTCGAGGCACTCCAGGAGCTGTTGACGTTCCTCACCGGCGGCGAAGACGCCGGGCAGCTCGGCGACGGTGGCCCAGTAGCCGGTCTCGTCTTCGTGGATCAGGACTTGGATCTCGTACTGCTTGTCCATGCGGGCGCCTCCGACCTCGACCGTTCGGCCCTCAATGCTTTCCGTTGTGACTCCGGCCGTCAATCCCGGCCTGTTTCAGAATCCTGCGGCAAAGCCCGACCGAAAGGGTCTCCCCCCGGCAGATCGGGATGGTGATAGCGCGACGGCCCGGCTTGACCATCTTGACGACGTGCTTGCCGCCGGTGGTCTTCACCCACCCCGCGGCTTCGAGGCGCTTCTGCAGCTCCTTCTGCGTGTACCGGCGCGGCTTCTCCACACCGGCATTGCGGCACGGACGCGTGCCGCGCCCTGTGACGGCGATCACACCGGGA
>DASQDO010000184.1:0-8909 GCA_035634135.1 Actinomycetota bacterium | reverse complement strand
GCCGCTCGTCTCGACGACGCACGGGTCCCCGTCGTCGAGGCCGGTCGCCCTCGTCTCGTCGAAGAAGAGGCAGCCGCCGCGCTCGAGCTCGTCGACGAGCCCCAGCAGGTACTTGCGCGGATGGAACTGGGCCTGGTCGTCGAGCCGTACCGCGCCGGCGACCTCAAACGGGAGGTCGGTGTCGTGGACGAATTCGACGGGGAGCCCGGCCCTCGACGCCGCTTCGGCCTCTTGCTCGACCTTCGAGAGGTCCGACGGGTCTTCGCAGTACGTGTAGTTCGACCTCGTCTCGAGATCGCAGTCGATCGAGAGGTCACTGACGAACGAGCGCACCTGCGCGAGCGCGGCTTCGTTCGACGCCGCGTAGAGCGCGGCCGCCTCGCGCCCGTGCTTGCTCTCTAGCTGCTGGTAGACCTCGCCCTGCAACGAGCTCACCTTCGCCGTCGTGTATCCGCTTACGCCCCTGGCGATCCCGTCCATCTCGAGCACCGCTACCTTCATCCCGGCGCGCTGGAGAAGCAGGGCGGTAGTGAGGCCCGCGATCCCGCCGCCGATCACGCAGCATTCGATGCGCAGGTCCGTCGTCAGGGGCTGGAACGACCTGTCGGGTGTGGACTCCACCCAGAGTGAAAGGTTGTGACCGGCCATGCTCGCTCCCCTCGATTTGACGGACGCGGCGAGGATACGGAGTCTTCGGGAATAGCCGATCAAACCGGAGGTGGCCCGTGAGCACGGATCTGCGGCTGGCAGTGGCGAACCGCCCCGGCACGCTCGCGAGGGCGTGCGACGTCCTCATCGAGGCGGGCGTGGCGGTGGAGGGGATGTCCGGGGACCTGCGCCCCGGCGAGAAGTGGGGCTACGTGCACGTCCTGGTAGACGACTCGGCGAAGGCGCACGAGGCCCTCTCGTCCGCCGGCATCGAGGTGATCGGCGAGCATCCGGTCGAGATCGTCGACTGCACGCCCGGCGCGAGCCTCAGCGAGATCGTCACGCGCTACACGGGCGAGCGGAACATGGAGGTCTTCTACCCGACGCTCGACGGCCGGCTGGCGATCGGGACGGAGGACATGCGGCCGGACCGCCCGGGGGTCAGGATGGGCGACGCCAGCTATTGACCCCTTCTGGCCGTTACCGCGGCGGGTGGATTACGTGCGGAAGGGGCAGGAAAGCGACATATCCACCTAGCGGGCAGGTGAGGTCATGAAGATGCGTTCCAACCGTCGTGTGTTCTTCCGTATCGCTCTGTGCGCGGCCCTGGTCTCGGGCGCGCTCGTCACCGGGGGGGCGACCGCCCTCGCGGATTGCCAGGAACAGATCTACGTCGACGCCTACGACGTCCAGCTCGAGCCGCGGCGCGACGCCTATCGCGTCGGCGACACCGCGCTGATCGACGGCACGGTCACCCGCAAGGACACGGGCGCTCCGGTGTCAGGCGTCGACTTCTTCGTCTACATCCCGCCGTCTCGCCACGGGTTCGTGTACGGGTGGACCCAGACCGACTCGTCCGGCAACGCGCTGCTGCGGATGAAGCTGAAGCGTGGCGAGGTCGCGACCGGAGCGACGAAGATCGTCGGGAGGGCCCAGGAGGAGCGGGCGGACGCCACCTGCGCGCAGATCATCGAGTACGGCGAGCTGCACCTGGACCGCGCGTTCTCGATCCGGAGGTAGCGCCGCTCTCTAGCGGATGATCGCGAGGGTCGCGCCCGTCTCGACGGACTGACCCGGCTCGACCCTCAGCTCCTCCACCGTTCCCGCGTGCGTCGCGAGGATCGAGTTCTCCATCTTCATCGCCTCGAGGACGCAGACGGCCTGGCCGGCTTCGACCTCGTCACCCTGCGCGACGAGGACCTTGACGATCGTCCCCTGCATCGGCGCTGCGAGAGCCTCGGTCCCGCCCCCGCCGATCGAACCGGCGCTCTCAGGGGGCCGCGGCTTCTCCGGGAGCGCGTCGCCGAGCACCTCGCGCAGCCGCACGTCGAAGCGCTTCCCGTCGAGCTCGACGCCGAAGCTGCGCTCCGCGACGCGGGCACCGTCCGTAACCGTGCTGGTCGACTGGTCGACGAGCACGGACAGGTCCGTCTCCTTCTCGACCGTGCCCGTGTGGTAGTCGCCCGCGACGAAGCGCGGGTCGGCGAGCATGAACGAGTGGAACGGGATCGTCGTTTTGATCCCTTCGACGACGTATTCGTCGAGGGCACGCAGCATGCGGCGGCGCGCCTCGTCGCGCGTCGCACCGCTCGTTATGAGCTTCGCGATCAGCGGGTCGTAGGCCTGCGGGATCGTGTAGTCGGCCTCGGCCCCCGAGTCCACGCGCACGCCCGGCCCCTGCGGCTCCCGGTACGCGCCGATGTGACCGGGGGCCGGCAGGAATCCCTTCGCCGGGTTCTCCGCGTTGATGCGGCACTCGATCGCCGCGCCGCGTAGCTGGACGTCCTCCTGGCCGAACTCCAAGGGCTCGCCCGACGCGATCAGCAGCTGGGCCTTGACGAGGTCGACGCCGGTGACGAGCTCGGTCACCGGGTGCTCGACCTGGAGGCGCGTGTTCATCTCGAGGAAGTAGAAGGTCTTGCCGTCGGAGTCGAGCAGCATCTCGATCGTCCCCGCGTTGCGGTAGCCGACCTGCTTGCTGACCCGGGCCGCCGCTTCCATCATCGCCTCGCGCACGGACTGGTCGAGCGCCGGCGACGGCGACTCCTCGACGAGCTTCTGGTGACGCCTCTGCAGCGAGCAGTCGCGCTCTGGGAACGAGATGATGGCGCCCGACGCGTCGCCGAGGACCTGGATCTCGATGTGACGGGGACGCTCAAGGTAGCGCTCGAGGTAGACGTCGTCGGACGAGAAGTAGGCCTGCGCCTCGCGGGCCGCTCCAGCCAGGGCGTCCTCGATCGCGTCCTCGCTCGACACGACCCGGAACCCCTTCCCGCCGCCTCCGGCCGAGGCCTTGATCGCGATCGGCAGCCCGTTCTGCGCCACGAACGCCCTGACCTCTTCTGCGGAAGTGACGGGCTCCTTCGTGCCGGGGACGGTGGGGACGCCCGCGTCGGCGGCCGCGCGACGGGCCGCGGTCTTGTCGCCCATGCCGTCGATGACGTCGCCCGCCGGGCCGACCCACGTAAGGCCCGCGTCCACGACGGCGCGCGCGAAGTCGCCGTTCTCCGCGAGGAAGCCGTAGCCGGGGTGGACCGCGTCGGCCCCCGCTCGCTTCGCCGCGTCGAGGATCGCCGGGATCTTCAGGTACGACTCCGACGCCGGGCCCGGCCCCACGTTGTACGCCTCGTCCGCGAGGCGCGTGTGGACCGCGTCGACGTCGAGGTCGGAATAGACCGCGACCGACGCGACGTCGAGGTCGCGGCACGCCCGGATGAGCCGCACCGCGATCTCGCCGCGGTTGGCGACGAGCAGCTTCTTGATCACGGTCCGTATCCTAAGTGCGTGCCCGCGGACGACCTCAGCACCGACGCGATCCGGGCCGCGCTGAGAGGTTCGTTCGGCGCGGAGCTCCGCACGTTCGACGCGATCGGCTCGACGAACGACGAGGCTCTGGCGTGGGCCGAAGCCGGCGCTCCCGAGGGCGCGGTCGTCACGGCCGATCAGCAGACCGCGGGACGGGGGCGCTGGAACCGCTCGTGGCTCTCGCCGCCGGGGCGTTCCATCTCTCTGTCCCTGGTGCTGCGCCCGGCCTCGATCGAGCAGGCCGGTCTGGTCACGACCCTGCTCGGGGTCGCGGCCGCAGAGGCCGTCGAGGCCGCGGCCGGGATCGGTTGCGGGATCAAGTGGCCTAACGACGTCGTCGCGCCCGGCGGGAAGGTAGCGGGGATCCTCGTGGAGTCGCGCTCGTCCGGCGGCTCTTTGGGGTTCGTCGTCGCGGGGATCGGCGTGAACGTCTCGTGGGGGCCGGACGAGATGCCTGCGGAGATACGGGAGGGGGCATCGAGCCTCGTCGCGGAGGGGGCCGGACCGCTTCCGCGAGCGGCGGTGATAGCGGAGCTGCTGTGGGCGATCGAGCACTGGTACGGGAGGTGCGCGAGCGCTTCCGGTCGGGCCGAGGTCGTCCAGGCCGCGACTCAGCGGTCGACGATCCTCGGCCACCCGGTGTTGCTGAGGCGTTCGGACGGGACGCTGCAGGAAGCGCGGGCGGTCGCGCTGCTCGAGGACGGCGCGCTGCAGGTAGAGGTCGACGGGTCGCTCGTCGGCGTGACGGCAGGCGAGGTCGAGCGGATCAGGACTGAGGGCTGACCGGCCACATCGCCCGGATCCAGACGTCGACGGCCCAGCCGAGGAGCACGAACGGGATGCCGGCGACCGGGATCGTGAGGATCGCGAGGGCTCCCGTAGAGCTCGTCGAGGTCACGACGTTCCAGATGCTCCACACCTCGATGACGATCAGGCCGAGCCCGACGACGACGATCGGGAACTTCGTACGGATGAGGGCCGCGTACAAGGCGGCCGGCGCGAGGAAGAAGGCGCTCAGGATCAAGGCGTACTTGACGGACTCTCCGGCGAACAAGTCCAGCGTCATCGACTGCACGACCATCATGGCGAGGACGATCGCCGGCACGACGCCGCACAGGATGACCACCGAGGCCTTGACCGCGCGCACCCACGGGTAGCGTTCGTCCGTGCCCGCGAGCCTGTCCACGTTCATGCACGCCCCCGTCCGCCGGGCCATGACCTCCCCAGCGTAATGGCCAGGCCGACGAAGGAAGAGCTGGCCGCGGCGGCGGGCGTGACGATCCGCGACGTGATCGCGCCGGGCCTGGACGTGCTGTTCTGCGGTATCAACCCGGGCCTGTACTCGGGAGCGACGGGGAACCACTTCGCGCGGCCGGGCAACCGTTTCTGGCCGGCCCTGCACCTGTCCGGCTTCACGCCGCGTCAGCTACACCCCTCGGAGAAAGAGGAGCTGCTGTCGCTGGGCCTAGGGATAACGAACGTAGTAGCCCGGACCACGGCGAGGGCCGACGAGCTGACGGACGAAGAGATCGTGGCCGGGGGCCGCGCCCTCCGCCGGAAGGTGAAGAGATACGGCCCCCGTTACCTGGCGGTGCTGGGGCTAGGGGCGTACAGGACGGCCTTCGGGACGAAGACGGCGACGGTAGGCCCGCAACCGGAAACGATCGGCGACACGAAGATATGGCTACTACCGAACCCGAGCGGCCTGAACGCGCACTACCAACTCCCGGCCCTAGCGGAAGAGTTCGCACGGCTGCGCAAGGCAGCATCCGTTGATTCGTAGCTCCTCGGGGAGCCCCGCCTGACGAATACGTCGCCCTTGACGGGACCCGCTAGATCGCTACCCACGTGTCCTTTGGGTTGGGATCCTCAGGAGTTCTTCAGCCGTCGACAGGAGGCAGGAGTAGCCACCCAGCGTGCCCTGCGGGTCCGACGTTCACGACGAAACGAACCGGCACGTCGTGGGCGGGCTACGACACCCTCAGGCCAACCCCAGGTCGCGCGCTCGCAGCAGGATGACCACGAGCGTTATCCACAGCCCTGCTCGGCCAGCATAGAACGCCGCCGTGGAGGGGCGTCGCGGGATTCGTGCTTTATCCGTCGCTTCGGAGAAGACGGGCCATTCGCGACCGATCAACCACCTACGGCGTCTGGGTAGGTAGCGAACGCCAAGAACCGCGCATGCGAAAGGTGGCCCGTACACGGACATCAAGACGACGAGGGGCCAAACCTGATCGGCCGACGAGTAGAGAAACGTCGGGAAAACGAATGGCACGGTTGCATGGAGGAAGTAAAAGGAGGCCAGGTACAGACGAGCTTCCCGAGGAGACGTGAACAGCTCGCGTTCTCCTGCCATCCCATCGCTGCTTTCGCCTACGTGGGGCTCGTTCCGACTATCCGCTCGGATCTTTCTCATGGTGTCACTCATCGAACTCAAAGCGCAAGAGCTCGATAAAGGGCCCGACCTCGAACCCGAAAGTGCCGAACCCGATCAGCGAACCTTGAGTTCCCGACTTGTTCACATAGCCGCCGACGCAGAGGCGGACACACGCCTGGGCGGCCCCGCCGTTTCCAGGAGCCTGCTCACCTGAAGTCAAGAAGACGTTTGCGCCAAAACCCCTGTTGAGTCCCTCCCCGCGGCCGACGCTCACGCCAGAGGCCGTCACCGACACGCCGTCAGAGTCGAAGGCGACCGCAACACACGCCCAGAAGCAGACCTGTCCCCCTCCCGTAATCACGTCTTTGATGTCCTCTTGGACTTGGCCCCATGACCGGCCCGCAAACTCGTACGCGAACGAGTCAGAAGGGCGGTCGGTTCGGCCATGTGAGTAGCCACTAGGCGCGCTTCCGATGGCGTGGAAGAAGCACTCCGACATCGTGCGGCCGATCTGCCTCTCGGGGACCGTCTGACACTCCTCGGGTACGGCATGAACGGGTAGGCCGTTGTCGCCATACCAACGCTCCACCTCACGATCCCAAAGCGTTTCGCGGTTACCGCCCTCGTGCTTGTAATCCGCGACCTGCTGTTCGTCGAAAGCCCTCCAGTGCGCTGAGCTTCCGGGCGTTAGGTCCTCGTCGTCGGGGTCCGTGATCGAGGTGCCGCCCGGCCCCGACTTCTGGAGCGCGTGACCGTCGACCTCGACATAGCTCAGCGGGTTTCCGGCCGCCAAGGCGTAGCGATTCCCCGTCAGCGGGTCCATCGACAGGCCCAGGTTCGCCAGGGCCCCCGCGTAGTAATCCGGCTGCAGGAACGTCTGCGAGTCCGGCCCGAAGCGGCGGGCGCCCATGTCCAGCGTCGCCGAGCCCGTGTCCGTGCGCCGCCCGGTGTAGCGGTAGGGGTTCAGGGGGTCGAGCTCGCGGCCGTTCTCGTCGTCGCCCGACGACAGCGTCGCGTCCCTGCCCCCGTAGGCGTCGTAGCCGTAGCTCGCCTTCACGGTCCCGTCCGAGTCGTCGAGCAGCGTCGAGGCCGAGCCGTGGGCGTCGTAGCCGTACGTATACGTCTTGGGGGCCGCGTCCTTCGGATCGTCGACCATCGAAATCCTCGTGTCGTACGCGTCGTACGTGTAGGTCTTGTTGTCGGAGAGCCTCGAAGCGCCCTCGAAGACCTCCTTCGTGACCAAGCTCGTGAGCCCGAGGAAGCTGAACGTGGTCTTTCGATCCTTGGGCGACGCCGTGTCGATCCCGTGGGTCTCGGTCTGCTCCACGACGCGGTCGAGGGCGTCGTACGTGTAGGTCGTGTCGTCGGTCTTCGTCGACGATCCGTTGGTCTCGATCTTGAAGCTCTCGACGTCCCAGAGCCGGTTGAGGCCATCCCACGTGTAGTCCTTGAGCAGGCCGTTCGCCTGCTGCGCCGTGGGGCACGACGTGGTCGAGTTCGAGTTGACGATGCACTCGAGCTTGCCCTCGTCGTCGTAGATGTAGTTGGACGTGAGGGCTCCGGCGGTCACGTAGTCGAGCTGCAGGCCGTCGTATGTGTAGTTCGTCGTCGTGCCGTTCGTGATCTCCGTGAGGATGCTTCCCGCCGCGTTCAGCGTGTAGTCGGTGACTGCCCCGGCCGCGCCGTGGCCCCGGTCTTCCTTGATGAGCCGGTCACGGCCGTCGAAGGTGTACTTCGCGACGCACCCGTCGATGGCCTCGTCGCAATGTCCGGTCCCCGAACGCTTGCGGAAGAAGCTGTCGCTGGTCTTGTGACCGTTGAAGTACACGGTCCCGGCCGTATTCAGGTAGCCGGGCTCGTGCTTCTCGATCACCACGGCCGGAGCTATCGGGTCGCGCGCCGTCGTGTTGTCGACGTTGCCGTTGACCGTGCGGAGCCGCTTGAGCGCGCCGTTCTTGAAGTAGTCCCACACGCTGCTCTGCTTGACGGTGAACGTCGGCGACGCGTCGCAGGCCTGTGAGGCTTTGAACACCTTCCTGAGCGACTCGAGACCGGTAGCCGTGAACGTGTTCTCGATCTTCTGACAGCCCGTCGTCAGGAAGTCCTGCTGCGTCTGGAGCCATCCGGCGTCGTCGTACGTGAACGTGTGGCGCTTCGCCGGGGTGGTAACCGTCGTCCCGTCGGCGCTCTCGACGCCGTTCTCCCTGCGCTCGATGACGTTGCCGTCGAGGTCGTACGAGTAGGTCGTGAAGTCGAACGGCTCGGTCGCCCCCCGCTCCTTGCGGTGGCGGACCTTCGCGACGCGGTCGACGCTGTCGTAGGTGACCTCGATCTTGACCGCGTTCTCCGTGCGCCGCTCGACCCCGGTCCCGTCCGTGGCCGTCTTCAGGTTGTTGTTCTCGTCGTAGACGTACTTGACGTGCGCTTCGTCGGGCGCGTAGTGGAGGGCAAGCATGCCGTCGTCGTAGTAGCTCCACTCCTCCAGCTCGCTGCCGGCCTTGCGCTGGGTCTGCTGGCCGCGCGCGTTGTAGTCGTACGTGGTGAGCGCGTTGACGTTGTCGTCGATCGTGCGCGGGAGACCGGTGTCGAAGTACGTAACCTGGGTCTTCATGTCGTCCGGGATCGCCAGCCATTGCTGTTCCTCCGACAGTGCCGGGTCCTGGGTCGGGACGGGGACCGTCGTCGTGATGACGTTCCCGCTCGCGTCGTACTTGCGGTAGATCGACGCAGGGCTCGAATCCCCGGTGTTGTAGGGGAGGTCGATCCTCTTCAGCTGGTCTATCTGGTCGTAGACGTACTTCGTCGTGAGGCTGTCCTGACCCGCATCGTGCGCCCGCGGGCTGATCAGCTTCTTGAGGTTCCCGACCTCGTCGTACTCGTATCGGGTCGTGATCGAGCGCGTGCCGTCGAAAGGCTCGATCACCTTCGTGAGCAGGTTGCGCTCGTCGTAGAACATCGTCGTGTCCTCGTTGAGCGCGTCCCGCGTCTTCTCGACGTTCCCGTTGGCGTCGTAGAACATGTGGTTCTTCCGGCCGACCGGGTCCTCGACCATGATCAGCTGGTGCGCGTCGTCGTAGTC
>DASQDO010000183.1:0-2903 GCA_035634135.1 Actinomycetota bacterium | reverse complement strand
GTACCGTCTTCGTCCCTAGTCCCCAACGACCCGTCGCTGCTGCTCACGAACGCGGGGATGAACCAGTTCAAGCCGTATTTCCTCGGCGAGCAGCAGTCGCCGTGGCAGCGCGCGCTCAGCATCCAGAAGTGCTTCCGCACCACCGACATCGACGAGGTGGGCAAGACCGTCCGCCACCTCACGTTCTTCGAGATGCTCGGCAACTTCTCTTTCGGCGACTACTACAAGGAGAAGGCGTGCCCCTGGGCGTGGGAGCTCGTGACCGAGTCCTTCGGGATCGACCCCGAGCTGCTGTGGATCACGATCTACGAGACCGACGACGAGGCGCACGACATCTGGAGGGACGCCGTCGGCGTCCGGCCCGAGCGCATCCTCAGGTGGGACAAGAAGAACAACTTCTGGTCGATGGGCGTCGCGGGGCCGTGTGGGCCGTGCTCCGAGATCTACGTCGACCTCGGCGAGCGCTTCGGCGAGCCGTCGGACCAGGGGCCGATCGGCAACGACGCGCGCTACCTCGAGATCTGGAACCTCGTCTTCATGCAGAACGACTGCAACGCGGCGATCGAGCCGGTCGCGGAGCTCCCGCGCAAGAACATCGACACGGGGGCCGGGGTCGAGCGGCTCGCGCAGTTCCTGCAGGGGGCCGCGTCGATCTACGAGACCGACACGATCGGGACCCTCGTCGAGACGGCGTCGAGCCTCACCGGCAAGTCGTACGGGACGGACGCGCGCACCGACAGGGCGCTTCGGATCCTGGCCGACCACGGACGGTCGCTGACGTTCCTGATTGCGGACGGCGTGATGCCGAGCAACACCGAGCGCGGCTACGTGCTGCGCCGCGTCATGCGGCGTGCGATCCGAGAGGCGCGCCTGCTCGGGCGCTCCGAGCCGGTGCTGCCGTCGCTGATCGGGACCACGATCGAGCTCATGGGCGTCGCCTACCCCGACCTCGTCGAGCGCCGCGACTTCATCCTCGAGGTCGCGGAACGCGAGGAGGAACGCTTCGACGCGACGCTGCGCCAGGGGATGGGCGTGCTCGAGACCGAGATCGGCAAGGCGCGCGACCTCGGCGCCGGCCTTCCCGGCGACGCGGCGTTCCGGCTGCACGACAGCTTCGGCTTCCCGGTCGACCTCACGGTCGAGATCGCGGGGGAGTCCGGGCTCGAGGTCGACATCGAGGCGTTCGAGGTGTTGATGGCCGAGCAGCGGAGCCGTGCGCGCGCGGCGCGCAAGACCGGTGAGGAAGCGGCTTCGGTCGACGCGGCCCTCGCGCTGCTCGAGGAGCACGGCGGCACCGAGTTCATCGGCAACGAGCACCTGCGCACCGACGCGAAGGTGATCGGGATCGTGGACGACTCGGAGGGCGTGGCCGTCGCCAGCGAAGGAGACGTCGTCGACCTCGTGCTCAGCCGAACGACGTTCTACGCGGAAGGCGGGGGGCAGGTCGGAGACCGGGGGAGGATCCGGTCGTCGTCGGGCCGCGCCGACGTGCTCGACACGCGCCGGCTCGTCCCGGGTCTCACCGGTCATCGCGTCAAGGTGAGCGCGGGCGAGATACGCGTCGGGGACGACGTCGAGCTGGACGTCGACGCGGAGTTCCGGCGCGGGTGCGAGCGCGCCCACACCGCGACGCACATCCTCCATTGGATCCTCAGGGACCGGCTGGGAGAGCACGCGACGCAGGCGGGATCGCTCGTCGAGCCCGGGCGTCTGCGCTTCGACTTCAACCACTTCGACGCGCTCGCGGGGGGTCAGCTCGAGGACGTGTCCGGCGAGCTGCAGGTCCGCGTGGTCGCCGACGACGGCGTGCGCGCGTACGAGACGAGCTTCGACTACGCGCGCTCGATCGGCGCGATGGCGATCTTCGGCGAGAAGTACGGCGACTTCGTGCGCGTCGTCGAGGTCGGCGAGTACTCGAAGGAGCTCTGCGGCGGAACGCACGTCGCGCACACGAGCCAGATCGGCGTCGTAGTCGTGACGGGCGAGAGCTCCGTAGGCGCGAACCTCCGCCGCGTCGAGGCGCTGGTGGGCCACGAGGGCCTTCGTTTCCTCGAGGGCAAGCTCGCGGTGCTCGCGCGGGCGGCGACGGTGCTCAAGACGAACCCCGACGAGGTCGCGGAGCGGGCCGAGCGCCTCGTGTCGTCGCACAAGGAGCTCGAACGCAAGCTCGCCGACGCCGAGCAGCGGTCGCTCGAAGCCGACGCGGCGGGCCTCGCGGAGTCGGCGCAGGAGCTCGACGGCACGCGGCTCGTCGTCGCACGGCGGGACCTCGGCGTCGATTCCTTGCGCAAGCTCGCGCAGCAGCTAAAGGGACGGCTCGGCTCGGCCGTGGTCGTGCTCGGCGCGTCGGACGGAGGCAAGGCGAACCTCGTGGCCGCGCTGACGAAGGACCTCGTGTCGCAGGGGCTGTCCGCGCGCGAGCTGCTGGGCCCCGGTGCCGGCCTGCTCGGCGGGGGCGCGGGCGGCAAGCCCGAGCTCTCGATCTCGGGAGGGCCTGCGGCGGACAAGATCGACGAGGCGCTCGAAGCCGTGGCCAGCGCGGCAAGGGAATCGTTAGCGGGTCGATGATCCTCGGCGTGGACCCAGGGGAGCGGCGCGTCGGGCTCGCGTTGGCGGACGAGGAGACCCGCTTCGCGCGTCCGCTGGAGGTGGTCGACGTCGCCGCAACGGACCCGGTCGAGCGGATCGGTGCGGTCGTCGCGGAGCACGGCGTGACGCTGGTCGTCGTCGGTAAGCCCGTGTCCCTGTCGGGCGGCGACGGCGTGGCGGTCGAGAACGCGGCCCCCTTCGTAGCGTCGCTCCGGGACGCGCTCCCCGTGGACGTCGTCGAGCACGACGAGCGATTGACGACCGTGATCGCGGAACGCGGTCTGCGCGCCGGAGGCGCGGGGGCCGCGGCGCGC
>DASQDO010000182.1:0-2321 GCA_035634135.1 Actinomycetota bacterium | reverse complement strand
AGTCGCTCGTCCGCGCCTACCTGCCCGACTGGGACCAGTGGCTCCTCAGCACGAACATCGTCCGCGTCGCGGAGCGCGGCGCCGACGTGGCGTTCGACGGGGTGACGGCCGAGGCGGCCGCCCTCCGGCTGGTGGCCTACGCGGTCGGGCTGTTCCTCGTGGCGCTGGCGGTCTTCGACCGCCGCGAGATGGCCTGACGCGGCCCCCGCCCGCGGACTTACGTATTTATTTCCAGGCCTCGCCCCGGTAGGAAGGTCCCAGAGAGGGTCTTCTACGTCAGAGAGGGTGTCTTCTGTGAGGCTTCGCGGATCGACAAGAGCGGCGGCGTTCGTCATCGCGGTAGCGGGTTTCGCCGGCTCCATGACGGGTGTCGCCTGGGCCCCCAAGAACCTCTCCACCCACGTCGTCGAGGCGGCGTGCGACGTCAAGGACCAGGGCGCGGGGGCGTTCCTGGGCTCCTTCACGCTGACCGGGTTCACGACGATCAACGACCAGCTCTTCGGCGTCGGGACTGCTTCGGGCACCTGCACGACCCGCGGCGGGAACGTCATCGTGAGCGGGGCGAGCCTCCTCGTCCCGGTCTCGGTCGAGGAGCTGTCCTGCCACGAGCTCGACCTCCTGCTCGGCGACACCGCGATCGCGAGCTCCGGCATGACGGTGGACACCTCGGGGACGCACGTCTACCTCTCGCCGGGGACGCGCGGCGCCATGGCCAGGTTCTGCGCCGCGGAGCGACTGGCCGCGACGAGGCCCTTCGCCGGCATGCTCACGCCTCTGAGCCAGCTGCTCTTCCAGTAGGCCGCCGGCGTGGACCGGCACATCGTCATCGAGCATCGTGACGCGCTCGTCTACATGCTCGTCGAGGCCGCGGAGATAGAGCACGCGATCTGCTGTCAGTACCTGTTCGCGGCGTTCGGGCTAAAGCAGTCGACGGCAGAGGGCGTCACCGACCGCCAGCTCGCGGCCATCGAACGGTGGCGCGCGACGATCCTCGAGATCGCGGCGCAGGAGATGCTGCACTTCGCGCTCGTGAACAACCTGCTCGCGGCTCTGGGGGCCGCGCCGCGCGTGGGCCGGCCGAACCTGCCGGTCCAGGGCCGCCACTACCCGCCGGGAGTCCAGTTCGCGCTGCTCCCGCTGGGCGAGCCCGCGCTCCGTCACTTCCTGTACCTAGAACGGCCCGAGGGGATCTCGCTCGTCGACGCGGAGGGGTTCGAGTCGCTGCGCGAGGCCGAGCCGGTCCTCGATCCCGAGGACATCGTCCCGCGCCCGCAGGACTTCAGCACGGTCGGCGAGCTCTACCGGTCGATCGAGGAGGGTTTCGAGCGTCTCGCCGAGCGTTACGGCGAGGAGTGGGTCTTCATCGGCGACGCGTCGTCGCAGGCGACGCCCGAGACGTTCCAGTGGCCGGAGCTCGTCGCGGTCACCGACCTGAAGACGGCCAAGCAGGCGATCGACGTGATCGTCGAGCAGGGCGAGGGGCCGCGGGGGCATTGGAAGGACGCGCACTACGGACGCCTGCTCGTCGTGCTCGGCGAATACCTCACGATGAAGAGGGAGGACGCGACGTTCGAGCCGTCGCGCCCGGTCGTCGCCGCGCATTGCCGGCCGCCGGTCGACGTCGAGTCGGTCTGCCTGATCTCCGACCCGCTGACGTCGAAGGTCATGGACGCGTTCAACGTGTCGTACGAGATCCTGCTGTACGCGCTCGCGCGCTACTTCGCCCACGGCCACGAGCGCCAGGAACAGCTCGACACGCTCGCGGACGTCGCCGTCGGGCTGATGATCCAGGTCGTCCGGCCCCTGGGGATGGCGCTGACCGAGCTGCCGCTGGGCGAGGAGTGGCCGGACAAGACCGCAGGGCCGGCCTTCGAGCTGTTCCACTCGAGCGGCTACCTGCTGCCCCACACGTGGCAGGCATGGGTGCTGCTTCACGAGCGGCTCACCGAGCTCGAGGCGTTCCTCCTGAAGACCGCTGCCACCCCCGGTGCGCCCGAGGTGCTGACGTCCGTGGCGGCCGCGGTAGCGCGCCTCGCGGGCAAGCTCGTCGAGCAGATGCCGCGCCTGGCCGAGCGTCCGGTCGGTCCGGCGCCGTCGACGCTCTCGGGGGCCGGCGAGTAATCGCACCGCCGCCGTACTCTGGAGGGGACGTCAGGAGGACGGCATGTTCGTGTGGGGGATTCTCGGCGCAGGCGTGGTCGGCTTCGTTCTCTTCCTTCGGTGGCTCCTGAAGTGGAGGGACCCTTCCTGGGACACCGAGGAGGGTCAATCGAAGGCGTTCTTGTGGTCGACGCGGAGCGGTAGCGGAGGCTTCGGCAGCT
>DASQDO010000181.1:0-2265 GCA_035634135.1 Actinomycetota bacterium | reverse complement strand
CGCGTGCCCGGGCGCCGCGGGACCAAGCCGCGCCTGCTGACCGTGACCATCTCCGACGCGCGGCGCCGCGTGGTCACCAAGCTGCGCTTCCGCGTGCGCCGCGGCCGCACGGTCAAGGTGCGCGCGCGCGGCGCCGGCGAGGCCGGCCGCTACCGCTACGTGATCCGCCGCGGCGACGCGGGCAAGGCGCTCAAGCGCGGCTCGTTCACGGTGAAGCCCGGATCGACCGGCGCCTTCAAGGTCCCGGCCGGCCGCACGCTGGTCTGCCGCATCGCTTGACCGACCTCGTACACTCCTGGTTGCTCGGCCGATAGCCGCAGCCGCCCAACGACGCTTCGCCCGCCACATACGGGCCGAGCCGGGCGGGGTCCGTGAGCGCCGAGAGCCCCTCCGAGGGGTACGCACACGCACGTGCTAGATTGATCGGTCGCGCCTCAGCCCTCCAGGGCAGAGCGCGCGGACCTCCGCCCGAAGAAAATCCCCGCCGCCAAGTGAGGAGTCGCCGTCTTGGCTTCCAGTGATGCCCTGCGCACCCGCCGTTCGTTCGCGCGTCTCGAGCACGTGCTCGACGTCCCGAACCTGATCGACATCCAGAAGAAGTCCTTCGACTGGCTTGTCGACACCGAGAGCGGGGGCTTGAGGGAGACGATCGACGACATCTCGCCGATCGAGGACTACACGGGCAACCTCGCCGTCCAGTTCGGCGACTTCACCTTCGACGACCCGGTCGCCACGATCGAGGAGTGCCGCGAGAAGGATCTGACCTACGCGCGGCCGCTCACGGTCACGGTCGGCTTCATCAACCGCGAGACGGGCGAGATCCGCGAGCAGTCGGTGTTCATGGGCGACTTCCCGTGGATGACCGAGCGCGGCACGTTCATCATCAACGGCACCGAGCGCGTCGTCGTCACGCAGCTCGTCCGCTCCCCGGGCGCCTACCTGATGGAGCCCAAGGACGCCGAGAAGCAGGTCTTCGTCGCGAACCTGATGCCGGCCCGCGGCTCCTGGCTCGAGCTCGAGATCGACAAGAAGGGCAAGGTCTTCGTCCGCATCGACCGCAAGCGCAAGCTCCCGGTCACGGTGCTCCTGCGCGCGATGGGCTACGCGTCGGACGAGGAGATCCTCAACCTCTTCGACAACTCGCTCTACATCCGCAACACGATCGAGTCCGACACCGAGGTCACCAAGACCGAGGAGGGCGCGCTGATCGAGCTGTTCAAGAAGCAGCGCCCGGGCGAGCCGCCGTCGGTCGACAACGCGCGCGCCCTGCTGCACCAGCTGTTCTTCGATCCCAAGCGCTACGACCTCACGCGGGTCGGCCGCTACAAGCTCAACGCGCGGCTGCACCTCGACACCGACCTCGATACGCGCACGCTCACGCACGACGACATCATCCGGCTCGTCGCCGAGCTGGTGTCGCTGCCCAAGCGCCTCGGCATGCCCGAGGACATCGACGGGCTGGAGATCAAGGACTACGCGGCCGAGGCGGCCATCCGCCCCCGCGAGCCGATCGCCGACCACCTCGACGAGTACGAGCACTTCGGCAACCGCCGCCTGCGGACCGTCGGCGAGCTCATCCAGGAGGCCTTCCGCATCGGCCTCTACCGGATGGAGCGCGTCGTGCGCGAGCGCCTCACCACCGAGGACGCCGACACGATCACCCCGCAGACGATCATCAACATCCGCCCGGTCGTCGCGGCGCTCAAGGAGTTCTTCGGCTCCTCGCAGCTGTCGCAGTTCATGGACCAGACGAACTCGCTCTCGGGCCTGACGCACCGTCGCCGGCTGTCGGCACTCGGAGCGGGCGGGCTCACCCGCGAGCGCGCGCCCATCGAGGTCCGCGACGTCCACCCGACCCACTACGGCCGCATGTGCCCGATCGAGACGCCGGAGGGTCCGAACATCGGCCTGATCGGCTCGCTGTCGAGCTACGCGCAGGTGTCGGAGTTCGGCTTCGTAACGACGCCTTACCGGGTCGTCGAGAACGGCGTGGTCACCGACAACATCGTCCACCTCGACGCGAACGAGGAGGACGAGAAGGTCATCGCCCAGGCGAACGCCGAGCTCGACAACAACGGCCGCTTCGTCTCCGACCTGGTCCCGTGCCGCTCGCGCGACGGCGAGTACGCGCTCGAGCCGCCGTCGGAAGTCGACTACATGGACGTGTCGCCGGAGCAGATCTGGTCGGTCACGACCGCGCTGATCCCGTTCCTCGAGCACGACGACGCCAACCGCGCGCTGATGGGCTCGAACATGCAGGCCCAG
>DASQDO010000180.1:0-3260 GCA_035634135.1 Actinomycetota bacterium | reverse complement strand
GGCGATGGCCGCGTAGGCGATCCACCTGGCTTGAGTCCGCACGGGCGGAACTCTAGCGAACGCCCGTATCGACAGACCGAATCGACGCCGCGGATGGCCTAGTCGTTCAGGTCGACGAAGACTTCGACAATGTCGGGGTCGAACTCCGTGTATGCCGCGTCCTTCAGTACCTGTAGCGAGTCTTCCGCCGGGAGAGCGGCCCGGTAGGGGCGGTCCGACGTCATCGCGTCGAACGCGTCGGCTACGGCGAAGGCCCTCGCGACCACCGGGATCTCCTCGCGGCGCAGGCCGAGCGGGTAGCCCTCGCCGTTCCACCGTTCGTGGTGGCACATGATCACGTCGGTCGCCATCGGCGAGAACCCGATCGGCTCGACGATCTTCACGCCGAGCTCCGGATGGCGCCGCATGACCTCCTTCTCGGCCGCGTCGAGCGGCCCCTTCTTGTTGAGCACCGCGTCGGGCACCCCGATCTTTCCGACGTCGTGGAGCATGAACCCGAAGACGACCTCCTCGTTCTTGGCGAGGTCCGAGTCGATCGCGTCGACGCAGCGGGTCGCGAGCTCCGTCACACGATGGAGGTGCTGGCCGGTCACCGCGTCACGCACCTCCACCGCGGCCGCCAGGGCCTCGATCGTCGCCCGGTCGCGCAGCCGCTTCTCCGTCATCGCGTCGACGTAGGAGCCGAGCAACAACCCCGCGGCCTCGTCGACGACGACCGGCGTCTTCGAGGACGACGACGAGAGGGCGCGCGCCAGGTCGTCCGACGAGCTTTCCTTGTAGATCGCGCCGACGGCCCCCGAAGCGAGCGCGTCGAGAAGCTGGGCGTCGTCGGCGTCCATCCGGTCTGCGAGGACGATCACCCGCGTGTCCGGGCAGGTGTCACGGAGCCCCCGGACGAGGCTGCATCCGGGCGAGAGGTCGAGGGCGACGATCGCCACGTCGGGGGCGATCTTGCGGGTCATCTCGAGGGCGGCGGCGGGGTCCTGGACCTTCGCAGCGACCCGGCCGGCACCGGATTCGGTGACGAGCCGCGCCAGCGACTCGGCGACCGTCAGGTGCCGTTCCGCGATGAGGACCGTGGGGCCAACGGGCTCTGGAGCTTCCAAGAACTCCCTCAAAAGATGACGAAATAGGCCGAGCAGGCCATTGCCACCAGTAGTTAACAGCCCTTAGCGTGGGCAACGTATCCCCCGTTCGGGTCGAGTGCGTACCCGAACGGGTCAGCGAAGGGGCAAGAAACGGAGGAATCGGACAAGCGCGACATAGCGTGAGCGACCGATCGTCTCGACGATCGGCCAAAGCGTGAGCGAGAGCGGAGCGGCGGCCCCAGGGCCGGTCGACCAGACACCTTCTTGTGAGGGGAGGTCCGCATTTGAAACTCAAGCTTGTTGCATTCGCCGGCGTGCTGGCGGCGTTGTTCCAGACCGCCGGAGCGTCGCACTGGAAGTACTAAGGCGAAAACGAAGAAAAGGGAGGGCCTGAGGCCCTCCCTTCCTTCTTATTCAGGACGCGGGACCCGTGATCCTTACGATAGAGACGTGAGGCAGGGGAAGGTCTTCGCGTGGTGTCTCGTCGTCGTCACCGCCGCGATCTTCGCTTGGTCGCTGGCCGAGACCCACGGTGCAGGGCCCGCGATCTCGACGTACATCTTCTGGATCGCGCTCCTCGCCGCCGTCGAGCTCCTCCCGGTATCGCTCGGGTTCGGGACCGAGGTCACGATGTCGTTCCCGATTTACCTCGCCCTCGCGATCTTGTTCCGGGACCAGATGTGGGTCCCCATGCTCATCGCCGGCATCGGTTCCACGGACCCGCGAGAGTTCACCCACGAGGTCCCTCTGTGGAGAGCGCTCTTCAATCGCGCGCAAAGCGTGCTGTCCGTGGCGGCGGCCGGGGTGATCCTCGACGCCTACGGCGGGAGCATCTTTTCGTTCCCGACCGGAACCCTCGTCATCGCGGCCGCGGCAATTGCTCGATTGACGTTGAACTTCGGGCTCGTCGTGACCATGGTCCGCCTGGACATCGGTCAGCCGTTCCGGGACGCGGTACGCGCGTTGTTGCCCAATCCCTTGGCTGGGTTCTTCATCTCGTACGTCCTTCTGACCGGGCTCGGTGTCGTCACCGCCGTGGCGTACGAGGAGATCGGGGCCGAGGCGGTCGCTGCGATCCTCATCCCCTTGTTCTTCGCACGGCTCTCCATCGTCGGGGCCCGGACCCAGCAGGAGCTCTCAGAAAAGCTCTCTCGCCAGCAGGAGGCCCTCCTCCAAGCGACGGAGAAGGTCTTCCAGGAGCGCGAGCGCGAGCGGAATCGGATCGCCGAGGACATACACGACTCGAGCCTCCAGATGCTCGCCGCCGCGGCTTACGGGTGCGGCAATGCCGCCGAGCTCATCGACGCCGGCCGCACCGACCAGGCCCAGACCACGATCGCCAACGCCCGCGACGCGATCGACGGCGCGATCAAGGAGCTGCGCGGGTCGCTCGTCGACCTCCGGCGTTCGAGCGTCGAGGAGGGCGGCCTCATGGAGACGATCGAGAACTACGTCGCGCACGTCTCGACGCTGTGGGGAACCGAGGTCCGCATCGAGGGCGGCGTCGCGGCCGAGCCCCCGATCCCCGTGTCGCTCGCCGCGGTGCAGATCCTCCAGGAAGGGCTCGTAAACGCGTTGAAGCACGCGCAGGGAAGTACAGTCGTGATCCGGGTCGAGGAGGCCGACGGCTTCGTGCACATCGTCATCGAGGACGACGGGACCGGGTTCGATCCCGCCACCTCGGTCGACGACGACGAACACCACGGGATGAGGCTGATGAGAGAGCGGGCAGAGCGCGTCGGTGGACGCATCGAGCTGGACACCTTGCCGGGCCGCGGCACGCGCGTCGAGGCCGTGCTCCCGGGTGGGGTAGCGCGATGACTCTCGATGCGGGCGTATCGCCCAGCCGATCCGCGCTCAAGACGCTGATCGCCGAGGACCACACGCTGGTGTCGCAGGGCCTCGAGGTCATGCTCTCGATGGCCGAGGGCGTCGACCTCGTCGGCGTGGTGGCGACCGGCGAAGCCGCCGTCGAGAGGGCCGAGCGCGAGCAGGTCGACGTGATCCTCATGGACGTCAACCTCGGCAAGGCGATGAACGGCATCGAGGCGACGCGGCTCGTCAAGGAGCGCGCTCCGTCGACGCGCGTGCTGATCCTCACGATGTTCACCGACCCCGGAACGGTGGCCGAGGCGGTGAAGGCCGGCGCCGACGGCTACCTGTCGAAGGGCG
>DASQDO010000179.1:0-3379 GCA_035634135.1 Actinomycetota bacterium | reverse complement strand
TCGGCGAGCGCGTCGTGGAGGCCCAGCTCGCCCGCCCACTTCGCCCCCTCGGCGGCCTGATCCGGCATCACGAGCGTGGTGCCGAGACCGGAGCGACCGGCGCGTGCCGTCCGCCCGACCCGGTGGACGTAGGTGTCACCGTCGTGGGGGGGGTCGAAGTTGACGACGTGCGAGATCAGGTCGACGTCGAGGCCGCGTGCGGCGACGTCCGTCGCAACGAGGACGCGCGCCCGGCCGGACGAGAACTTGGCGAGGGCACGCTCGCGCTGACCCTGCGAGAGGTCGCCGTGCATCGCGACCGCGTCGTGCCCGGCCCGGGTGAGCCGCTTGGCGAGACGGTCGGCACCGCGCTTCGTCCTGACGAACACGAGCGTCGCACCGTCCTCGTCACGGAGCAACGACGCCAGCACGTCGGCGCGTGCTTCCTTGGCCGCCGTGACGAAGCGATGATCCGCCTCTTCGACGGTCGGCTTCGACGAGTGCACCTCGTGCGTCGCGGGGTCCTTCGTGTACTGGCGCGCGAGACGGCCGACGACGCCGTCGAGCGTCGCGGAGAACAGCATCGTCTGACGCTGCTGCGGCGCGTCGCGCAGGATGCGGTCGACCTGAGGCTGGAACCCCATGTCGAGCATCCGGTCGGCCTCGTCGAGGACGAGGATCTGGATCGAACGGAGCGATATGGCTCTCCGGTCGAGCAGGTCCTGGAGCCTCCCGGGCGTCGCCACCAGGATGTCGGCCCGGCCGGCGGCGCGCGCTTGCGCCTGTAGGCCGGCGCCTCCGTAGACGGCGGTGACCCGAAGGCTCCGTGCCGTGGCGATCGCTTCCACCTCGGTCGCGACTTGCAATGCGAGCTCACGGGTCGGGACGAGGATCAGCGCGGAGGGGCGCTTGGGCCCGGGCTCGAGCCGCTCGACGACGGGGATGCCGAAGCCGAGGGTCTTGCCGGAGCCGGTGCGTGACTTCGCCAGGACGTCGCGGCCCGCGATCGCGTCGCGGATCACCAGCGCCTGAATCTCGAACGGTTGTGTGATGCCTCGGTGCTCCAGTGCCCGCACTACGCGCGCGGACACGCCGAGTTCGGTGAACGTGGTCAAGCTCTACTCCTTCGACTACGGGAGACTCGCAACCCGTTAGCTCTGAGGAGGAACGAGAGGAAAATCTCACGAGCGACTACCTGCCGCTCTCGGACCAACATAACAGCTAGGGCCGCGAAGAATTCCCCTCGGCCGTCATCGGCCTCCGTTCGAAGGGGGTGGACAGCACGATCGTCGACCGGGTGACGACCTCGAGCTTGGCCCTGAGGGCGTCCAGGAGCTCCTCCAGGGCGCTCGTGGTGGGGGCCCGGACGACCAGCACGTACGAGTTGTCGCCGGCGACCGAGTAGCAGGACTCGACGAGCGGGAACTCCGCCACACGGGCCGGGACGTCCGCAGGGGACGACGGCCGGAGGGCGAGGCTCACGAAAGCCGTGATCGGCAGCCCGACGGAGGAGAAGGCGACGTCCGCCCGGTAGCCCCGCAGGACGCCCTTCTTCTCGAGCTTGCGGACGCGGTCGTGGACCGACGACGCCGCCAGGCCGACCCGCTTGCCGACCTCGCCGTAGGTCAGGCGGGCGTCCTTCTCTAGGAGGGCCACGATCCTGCGATCTGTCGAATCCATCCGAACATCCTTCCGCAGATCAGCTATTCTGCCTAATATCGTTCCGTCATTTGGAGAATACAGCGGAGGACCCGGAGTGACCAAGAGGCTCGAGAGGGACAAGGAGATCTTGCGCCGGGGGGGGCGCGCCCACGCGGCCGAGCAGCCCTACGTCTATCCGCCCGCCCGGGAATGGGCCGAGCCGGACTGGACGCGCATCCCCGGCTTCCGTGAAGTCACTCCCGAGCAGTGGGAGAGCGCCCGCTGGCAGCGCCAGCACACGATCAAGAACCTCGGTCAACTGAAGGCCGCGCTCGGCGACCTGCTGCCGGCCGACCTCGAGGAGTCGATCGCCCGGGACCTGGCCGAGCGGGCGACGATGTCGATGCTCGTCCCGCCGCAGATGCTCAACACGATGGACACGTCGGACCTGTGGCGCGACCCGGTCCGGCGCTACATGATCCCGGCCCTGGCCGACCGGGATCCCGAGTGGCCGAGCCACCCCCTCGCCGAGCGCGACAGCCTGCACGAGGCCGACATGTGGGCGGTCGAGGGCCTCACCCACCGCTACCCGACGAAGGTCCTCGCCGAGCTGCTCTCGACCTGCCCCCAGTACTGCGGGCACTGCACGCGGATGGACCTCGTCGGCAACAGCGTCCCGCAGGTGCTCAAGTACCGCTTCGAGCTCAAGCAGAAGGAGCGCTACGGAGCGATCCTCGACTACCTCCGGGTCACGCCGAGCGTGCGCGACGTCGTCGTGTCCGGCGGTGACGTCGCGAACCTGCCGATCGCGCACCTCGAGGAGTTCGTGAGCGCGCTGCTCGACATCGAGAACATCCGCGACGTCAGGCTCGCGACCAAGGGTCTGATGGGACTGCCGCAGCACTTCCTCCAGGACGACGTGCTCGCGGGGATGGAGCGGATGGCGACGAAGGCGCTCGACAGGGGAGTGGACCTCGCGATCCACACGCACGTGAACCATGCGGCGTCGCTTACTCCTCTGGTCGCGAAGGCCGTCGCGAAGCTCCGGGCGATGGGGTTCCGCGACGTCCGCAACCAGGGCGTGTTGCTGCGCGGGGTCAACGACTCGTCGCACGCGCTGCTCGACCTGTGCTTCACCTTGCTCGACCGGGCGAAGATCACGCCGTACTACTTCTACATGTGCGACATGATCCCGAACTCCGAGCACTGGCGGGTCCCGCTCCACGAAGCCCAGGCGCTGCAGCACTCGATCATGGGCTACCTGCCCGGGTTCGCCACGCCGCGGATCGTCTGCGACGTCCCGTTCGTCGGCAAGCGCTGGGTCCACCAGGTCGACTCTTACGACCGGGTGCGCGGGATCTCGTACTGGACGAAGAACTACCGCACGGGCATCGAGGGCGGAGACGCGGACGCGCTGTCCCGGACGCACGCCTACTACGACCCGGTGCCGAGCCTTCCCGCAGAGGGGCGCCAGTACTGGCGGGACCACGTCCTTCAGTCCGCGCCGGCTTAAGCCCATGGAGCGTTACGGCGTGCACCGTTCGTTGGAGCCGCGCGGCGTCCTGCCGCAGCAGGCGCGCGTTCTCGACACCTCGCTGCCGTTGCGCCGGGGGGAAGCTCTGATCGATGTCGAGTACCTGAACGTCGACTCGGCGTCGTGGCGCCAGCTGCGCGAGGAGGCCGGCGGCGACGCGGCTGTGATGAAGGCGCGCATCGAGTCGATCGTCGCCTCGGCCGGCAAGATGCACAACCCGGTGAC
>DASQDO010000178.1:0-1729 GCA_035634135.1 Actinomycetota bacterium | reverse complement strand
CGGACTCTTCCGGTTACGGCAGTCCCGGCACCGGCGCCGGCCACGGGACGATCTGTCCGTTCGCCGGCGTCCCCACCAGGGACGCTCGGGTGCCTCCCATGATGCCGATGCCGTCGCGCATCAGAGGGTCGACCCAGATGTGCGTGAGGATCCCGGCCGCCTCCATGTTGTCGCCGACCGCGTCGCCGAGCAGCGTGTTCGCGCCCGAGCCGGAGTCGCCGAGGTTGATCGCGCCGGTGAACATGAAGTGGTCCGCTCTCCACGCGATCGCCTCGCCGACACGCGGCGTGCCGCCCGCGCCCACACCCGTGCCGTGCCCGTAGTGGACGATCGTCTGCGCCAGCGCGGGGTTGGGGTCGGTGGTGACCTGCGGCCGGAGCAGGTTGTTGCTCTCGAAGCCGACCTTCGCCACCTCGCCGGTCGAGTCGAAGCGGCCGCGCGGCCCGCCCCAGAAGCACATCGTCGGCGTGACGAGGCTCTGGTACGCGGGATCGATGTCGATCAACGCGTGGTCGTTGCCCAACCCCCCGTCACCCGTGCTGCGTGCGTAGCGGCCGAAGTCGAGCAGCACTACGCCGGTGGCGTCCGCGCGGTTGCCCATCCCGGCGATCACGGTCGCGGTGTCTCCGGTGTTGCCGCAGTGTCCGGCCGTGCTGATGTCGTAGGCGCCGGGCGATCCGTACGCGTGTGCGAGCGTGCACCAGCCGATGCTGTCGTTCGTGACCGACAGGAGCAGCGAGCCTGGACGGATCCCGAGGCACCCGGTCCCGGCGAACGTCGCCACCGACGCGTCGACCTCGGTCTCGAGCTCTTCGAGCGGGACGTCGACGTATTCGCCGTCGTTCGTGACGAGCGTCGGCTGCGAGTAGTCGCCGGCGCGGAGCACGTCCGCGGGGGGAAGGCCGACCTTCTCGAGCTGAGCGTCGGTGAGCTCCATCTCCATCGTCGCCCACGTACCGTGCTCGTGGGTCTTCAGCAAGTCGTCGATCCACTGGTCGCGTAGCTCGCACAGAGCTTTCTCGTCGACGGTGAACTCCGTCAGCTCGAGCTTCGGTGCCACCGCTTGCGCGTGATTGGTGAACAAGACACCACCGATCACCGCAACGATCGAAGCGATCCGGACACACTTCCGCATGGGCTCTCCTCTCGGTCGGCTTGCGCGGCTGCCGGTAAACAGCGCTCCCCCGACCTTCGCCCCTCGTACGGAGCCTCCTGCACGATTTGTCACGTTTCTTTACGATTTGTCCGGTTAAGGTAAACAAGCATCTGCACGCCGGAGTCGCGCGCCGACATGGAGATAGAGCTCGATGCTCTCTGCGCGCGGTCGTCAACGCTGCGTTGTTAGCGTCGCGGCGATGCAGCCCATCGATCCGGCGCGCTTCCGCGAGGTCCCGACGCTCACGGGCCCCGAGGTCTCGCGCCGCGCGGGCGTCGAGCACGCGTTCGCGAAGCGCGTGTGGCTCACGCTCGGTCTCCCCGACATCCCCGACGACGAGGTCGAGTTCGACGAGAGCGACGTAGACGTGCTGGGGGGCCTGAAGCTGATCCTCGACCAGGGCTACCCGCGCGAGGACGTACTCGACGTCGCGCGGGCGTACGGCCAAGCGATGTCGCGCCTCGCTCAGGCCGAGGTGCGCCTCTTCAACAAGGTGTTCCTCGCCGCGCTGCGAGAACAGTCCGCGGACGACGACGAGATGGCGGGCCGGCTCGAAGCCGTCGTCCCCGCGTT
>DASQDO010000177.1:0-2931 GCA_035634135.1 Actinomycetota bacterium | reverse complement strand
GGTCCCGACGGCCCGCCTCGCGGCCGCCCAAGCAGTGATGGGAGAGGCGACGACCTCGTCGAAGTAGGCAACTCCGGGGGGAGGGCGGACGGATGAACAGCGGCCTGACGATAGGCATCTACGGTGGCGGCCCGCTGTATTCGGGCGGCCCCGGGGTCATCGACGACTTGCGCGCCTCCGGGTTCACGACCGTGGTCGCCTGGTCGGTCCACGTCGAGACCAACGGAGACCTCGTCTTCAACGACCCCCCGATCGTCCAGGGTGGGAAGTACGTCGGGAACCCCGGTTGGCCGGCGCAGCTCGCGGCGCTGAAGCAGCCGCCGACGAGCGTGAACCGGTTGATCTTCTCGGTGGGAGCGGGCGGCGTCCAGGACTTCACGAACGTGGCGAAGCTGATCGCGAGCCAGGGGACGGGGCCGTCCAGCGTCCTCTACCGGAACTTCGCGGCTCTGAGGCAGACGATCCCGGAGATCGACGCGATCGACTTCGACGACGAAGACCTCTACGACCTGCCGACGATCGTGAAGTTCGCGCAGATGCTGCACGAGATCGGTTTCTCGGTGACGTTCTGTCCTTGGACGGACGTGGGGTTCTGGACCAAATGCCTCAAGGCGCTGAACACCCCGACGGACCATGTCGTGACGCAGTTCAACCTGCAGTGCTATTCCGGCGGCGCCGGCAACGATCCCTCGACGTGGATCAAGGCCGTGGGGGCCGCGATGGGACCGTCGTTCGACGCGAAGGGGTTCGTCTTCCCGGGCCTGGGCGCGGCGCTATGGGACTCCAAAGCGAAGACGTGCACGATGCCCAACCGGGACGGCTACTACTGCCCGGCCGACCTGGGCGGGAGGCTGGCCGGCTGGCGGACCACCGGGATCCAGGGCGGCTGGGTGTGGCTGCTCGACGCGGTGCTCAACTGCCAGACCTCGGGCATCTGCCGGGGGGCGATGGGGACGGCGGCCTACGCCGCAGCGGTGAGGGCCGCGCTGACATAGCGCCCGCGAACGCTCAGCACTCCCGGATCGGGTACTCCACCCGGAACGGCACCGCGTCCGGGGGGCCGTCGTCTTCTTTCCACGACACCTCGAATCCCGACACGAAGCCGAGCTTCCTGGCGGTCTCTCCTCTCCACGTCAGCCTGACGATGTCCACCCCTTCGTCGTCGCTCGCCCGTCGCGAACGCCTGAGGGAATCGGGGTACAGCGTCAGGCCTTTCTTCACCGTGGCGGCCTCAGCGGCTTGGTTCGCCGCATCGACCGTGAGCTTCCACCTGACCGTTTTCCGCTTCGTTATCTTCTGCGCCTTCGGGACGCTCGCGTACATGGGCATTGCCGACGGGATGTAGACCTCGGTGTGGACGCGGAAGGCGCACCACCCGCCCGACGTGTCGACGTTCGTCTGCGCCCACATCACGCCGTAGTCGTCTTCTTCGTCGTCCTCCTGGTCGGGATCGAGTGCATAGAGGAACAGGCAGATCTTCGCCCGGGCGACGATCTCGCCCTCGACCTCGTACTTCGTCGCACGGCACCTCTTGCCGTCGCCGAACGCAGTCAGGGGGCCCGTGACGGCGGGCTCGGACCGAGCGTCGAGCTGCCCGGCGGCGGGGGCTGCGAGCCCCGCGACCAGGACCAGACTCAGTAACGCTGCCAGGGGGCCGCGCAACCTCGTGCCCACAGTTCGCCCCCTCGATATGCCGTCGTACCCCAATGCTAGCGTCCTTCGCATGAAAGGCACCTGGCGTGAACGAATCGAGGCAGCCGAACGCGAACGGCTGTCCGAGCGCGCCCAGGTCGCTTCCGAGTCCAAGGGGCGCGACCGGTTCGAGCCCGAGGACGACCTGCGCACCTGCTACCAGCGCGACCGCGACCGGATCATCCACAGCAAGGCCTTCCGGCGGCTCGCCCACAAGACCCAGGTGTTCCTCGCGCCGGAGGGGGACCACTACCGGGTCCGGCTGACGCACACGCTCGAGGTCACGCAGGTAGCGCGCACGATCGCCCGGGCGCTGGCGCTGAACGAGGACCTGGTCGAGGCCGTCTGTCTCGGGCACGACCTCGGCCACACTCCGTTCGGCCATCTCGGCGAGGAGGTCGTCGCGGCGTTCCATCCCGGCTTCCGCCACAACCTCCAGTCGGTGCGGATCGTCGAGGTGCTCGAGGACCTCAACCTGACGTGGGAGGTGCGGGACGGGATCGCCAACCACACGTGGTCGATGCCGATGCCGGCGACGCTCGAGGGCCAGATCGCGCGCTACGCCGACCGCATCGCCTACCTCAACCACGACATCGACGACTCACTGCGCGCCGGCATCCTGACCGAGGCCGACCTGCCGGAGGTGACGACGGCGGTGCTCGGCGCGACGCACTCCGACCGGATCGAGACGATGGTCACCGATCTCGTGGCCGTGTCCGAGGGGGCCGAGGCGATCTCGATGAGCCCCCCGGTCTTCGAGGCCATGAGCGCCACGCGCAAGTTCCTGTTCGAGCGGGTCTACGTCGGGCGCGTGGGCGCGGCGACCCGCGAGGCCGTCGAGCGGATCCTCCAGACCTTGCTGGCGCACTACGGCTCCGGGGCCGACGACCCTCAGGCGGCCGTGGACTACGTCGCGGGCATGACCGACCGTTTCGCCCTGCGGGCGTTCGAGCGCCTCGTCGAGGGGCCGGCCCCCGGGCTGGGGGTCCTACAATGAGTCCACTTCCCCTTCCTTCGTAAGCCGCGCCCGTAAGGAGGCGCGGGTCGCCTCGGCGAGACGCCCAAGGGGGTGGGATGGCCAAGATCAAAGACGACGACATAGACGCTCTGCGCGAGCGCGCTGACCTCGTCGAGGTCGTCTCGGCCCATTCCCAGCTCAAGCGCGCCGGCTCGCACACGTTCAAGGGGCTCTGCCCCTTCCACTCCGAGAAGACGCCGTCGTTCCAGGTCGACGCGGCG
>DASQDO010000176.1:0-3389 GCA_035634135.1 Actinomycetota bacterium | reverse complement strand
GGCGGCACCACGGGCCCGGGAGCCATCCTCGGGGCGATCGTCCTCGTCGTCGGCGCCCCGGTAATAGAAGAGGCCTACTTCCGCGGGATGCTCTACGAGCGCTTCGCTCGCTGGGGCCTCGCCTCCGCAGTCATCGGCACGTCGCTGCTCTTCACGGTCGTGCACGGCGTCGGCATCTGGGACCCGCCCCGGCTCCTCCTCGGCTTCGCCCTCGGGTTCGCCCGCCGGAGCAAGTCGCTGTGGTTCACGATCGCGGGACACGCCGCGTGGAACGGCGCGATCGTCTTCATCGCCCTGTTCATGATGACCGGCGGGGGCCACAACTTCACCTCTGTCGACGGGTCGTTCTCTCTCCGCCACCCGGCCGAGTGGGAACGCCTCGAGCAGGCCGAGATCCAGACGCCTCAGGGGAACATGGAGGTCCTGCTGACGACGCCGGAGGGCTCGATGATGGGCGTGATGTCGATGCAGGCGCCGCACGCGCTCAACCGCTGGAACCTCATGCAGGTCGCGCAGCAGGCGCAGGGCTCCTTCCCGATGCCTCCGGGCGCGACGATGAGCCCTCTGCAGGAGACCCACCTCATTCGGGACCCCCTCGTGACGGCCTACGAGTCGAAGATCCGGATCTCGGACCCGATGATGGGCACGGGCAACGGCCGGGTCGTGCTCGTGGTGCGCGACGGCTCGAAGTCCGTGTTGATGCTGATCATGGGCTGCCCCGACGTCGACTGCGCGGAGGCGGAGCCCGAGTTCGACTCGATGCTCAAGTCGCTGAGCTTCACGGCCTAGGGGATCGACAGCCTCACCAGCCGCGCGAGCTCACGCCCTATCGACGTCACGCCGTCCGGCGTCTCGACCGTGATCGGTCCGTCCATCGGCGCGATGTCCTTCACGTGCAGGGTTGCCCCCGGCCTGATCCCGTTCTGGTCGAAGTAGGGGAGGACCTCTTCCTTCACCTCGGAGATCTGCGCCACGACGCCCGTGCCCCCGGCCTCGGTCTCGCTCAGCCTTCGAAGGTCGCGGTAGTCGACGACGCAGATGGGGTGGCCGTGCGGGCAGTAGTTCGGGTAGTCGAGGGCCTTGGCCATCGCCTCCTCGACCCGGGCCGAGATCGCGTGCTCGATGCGGTGGGCCTCGCCGTGGACCTCGTACCACTCCATGCCGAGCTTCTGGACGAGCAGGCACTCGACGAGCCGGTGGCGTCGCAGGATCGTGTGGGCGAGCCGTCGTCCGTCGGGCGTGAGGACGATCGAGCCGCCCTTCTCCCGGACGAGGTAGCCCTCGCCGGCGAGCCGCTTGAGCATCTCGGAGGCCGACGGGAGCGAGACCTCGAGGGTCCGAGCGAGGACGGTGGCGGTGATGCGGTCGCCGTCTTCCTCGAGCCGTTTGATCTCCTCCAGGTAGTCCTCGACGCCCCTCATTTGCACGAGTGTACTAGCGGCTTGACCTGCACTTTTGCCCCATCTGCTAGGGTCCCCGGCTGGTGCGAAACCGAAGGATTGCCCGAGCGGTGCGTCTGTCCGCCGCCGCCCTCCTCCTCGCTGCGACCGCCGTGCCCGTTCTCGCCGGTGCGGCCGCCTCCGAGGAGACGCCCGAGGACTTGAAGGCCCGGATGACCAACATCCAGGCCGAGCTCGACGCGACCACACAGGAGCTCGAGGACCTCCACGCTCAGGAGGAGAGCCTCGCCACCGAGCTCGAGGACATCGAGTCGAAGGTCGCCGTGCTCGAGAAGCAGGAGGCCAAGCTCGCGGTCGTCGTCGCCCGCCGGGCAGACGAGCTCTACCGGGCCGGGTCGACCTACCTCGTCGAGGTCCTGATCGACTCCGAGAGCATCGCCGAGCTCTCTACCAAGGCCGAGATGTTGTCCCATATCTCCATGGACGACTCGAACGCGTTCTTGGACATGGCGCTCACGAGGGCCGAGCTCGAGCACTACGAGGAGCAGCTGCGCGTCAAACGGGCCGCCCTCGCGGACACCGAAGAGGACTACCTCGCGAAGTCAGAGGAGCTGCAGGCCGAGTTCGACTCGGTCTCCGCGGAGCTCGAGCGGATCCAGCGGGCGCTCGCCGCGGTGCAGCCGAGCGCACCGTCGGCGCCGGCCCCCGTGACCTCGACGGTTTCGTCGGTACCCTCGACCAACGGCAAGGCGTGCCCCGTCGGCCAGCCCCACTCGTTCATCGACAGCTGGGGCTACCCCCGGTCGGGCGGGCGGAGCCACGAGGGCGTCGACATGATGGCGGGCTACGGCACCCCGGTATACGCGATCGTCTCCGGCTCGATCACCTACGCCGGGTACGGCGACAGCGCCGGGAACTGGCAGATCCTCTCGGGCAGCGACGGCAACGCGTACTGGTACATGCACAACCAGAGCAACATCGTGACCGGCGGGTCCGTGAAGGCCGGCCAGCAGATCGCAACCGTCGGCGACACCGGCAACGCGACCGGCGTCCCGCACCTGCACTTCGAGTACCACCCGGGCGGCGGCGGGCCGGTGAACCCGTACCCGCTCGTAGCCGCCATCTGCTAGCGACCGTGCATCCGCTCGTCGTCACCGTCGCCGCCGTCGGCGCGGAGCTGACGCTCGACGACCAGCCGAACCTCCCCGTCACGCCCGAGCTGCTCGCGCAAGACGCGGCCGAGTGCGCCGCCGCCGGCGCCTCGATCTACCACCTCCACGTGCGCGACGACGAGGGCCGTCCGACGATGTCGGTCGACCGCTTCCGGGCCGCCCGTGCGGCGATCGAAGACGCGAGCGACCTGATCGTGCAGTTCACGACCGGAGGCGCGGTGACCGACCCGATCGAGGCCCGGCTCGCGCCCTTGGACCTCGCTCCCGAGATGGCGACGCTGACGACCGGGACCGTGAACTTCGGCGACGAGGTGTTCTCGAACCCGGTCCCGCTGGTGTCGCGTCTCTACCGCCGGATGATCGAGCAAGGTGTGACGCCCGAGTACGAGATCTTCGACGCCGGGATGATCGCGACCGCGACCCGGCTGCGGGAGGAGCTGGGGGCCGGTCACCATCCGCACTTCGACTTCGTGCTCGGCGTCCCGGGGGCGCTCCCGGCGTGGGACGACGCGCTCCCGTTCCTCGTCTCCCATCTGCCCGAGGGCGCCACGTGGAGCGCTACCGGCATCGGCCGAGCGCACCTGCCGGTGACGGAGCAGACGATCGCCCTCGGCGGCCACGTGCGCACGGGCTTCGAGGACGTCCTCTACTACGCGAAGGGCGTCAAGGCGCGGTCGAACGCGCAGCTGGTCGAGCGGGTGACGGACATGGCGCGGAGCGCCGGGCGCGAGGTCGCGACGCCTGCGATCACCCGCGAGATGCTGGGACTCCGCTGATACCCTGACCTCATGACCGATCAGAAGCGCCGCCTCGTCGA
>DASQDO010000175.1:0-2449 GCA_035634135.1 Actinomycetota bacterium | reverse complement strand
GAGTGTGGGGTCGAGGCGACCGGCAAGTTCTGCTGGAGCTGCGGCGCGGCCTTGCGTGCCGGGGCCTCGCCCGCCGCCGCGCCACCCGCCCCCGCCGTGGCTTGGGACCCCAACGAGCCCAGCTACGCCGCCGTCGTCGCTCGGCCCGGCGTCCGCGAGCTCCTCGCCGCCGAGGCCGACGCGGCCGACAACCCCATGACCGCCGAGGAGTTCCTCTCGACCTGCCAGAAGGTCCTCCCGCAACCGGTGCCGCTCGTCCCGCTCTACGAGATCGTCGGCCCCCTCTACGGCCGCCTCGGGATCAAGACGGGCCGCACCGAGAAACGGTCTGTGGCGGTCCCCGCCGGCGTCGCTCTCGCCGGCGTCCTCGCGTCGCTCGCTCGCCACGGCAACGACATCCGCCGCGTCGAGCAGGCGACGGACGGATGCGTCGTGCACGCGGAGCTGAGCTCGTCGATGTGGCACGGGAAGGGCGACATCGTCGTCACGGTCGAGCAGGACGGCGCGGGTGCGTCGGTCGAGGCGGCGACGAAGATCCCGGGACAGGTCTTCGACTGGGGGCGCAGCAAGGTCCGCCTCGACGCGCTGTTCGAGGATCTGCTCGACGATCGCGTGAGGGCCGCGACGGGCGTCTGACGGCCCGCGCTACCGCGTGCCGAGCCGTTCGAGCACGCCGGTCGCCATCTCGAACAGCGCATCCGCGTCGGACGCCGAGTCCGCGACGCACGTCATCCCGACCTTGCCGTATCTCTTCAGCGCGCCGAGCAGATGCAAGAGGACGCCGGTGTTCGTCGTCGCGTCGAACGCGAGCCCAGCGCGGTCGATCGCCGCGATCAACGCCTCCGGCAGCAGCCCCACGTACGCGTCGGACTTCAGGTTGTCCGTCGCCACGTAGTGCTTCGCCCGGCGGTCTACGACGAGCTCACCCGTAGCCTCGTCGTAGGTACCCCCGGTCGCGAACTCCGTCATCAGGAATGGATGGGTCGTCCCTCCCATACGCAGGTTGATCTCCGTAAGGAACGGCTCGGCCTCCTCGCCCGGAGCGATGACGAAGTCGATCCCGAAGGAGCCGATCACGCCGCGCTCCGCCAGGACGCGAGCGACGCGTCGCCCCGCGTCCGCGATCGCCGAGCGGTAGCGCGGATCGGCGGGGAACCGGCACCCCAGATAAACCTGGTCGTCGGGGCCCCCGAGGATCTGGTCGTGCGTCGACACGACCTCGAAGCTCCCGTCCGGTGCGATCCGCATCTGCACGCTCGGCGACGCCATCCCGGGCACCTTCATCAGCTCCTCGACGACGCCACCTTGCTCCCGCAGCTTCTCGGTGAACGACGGCCACGACTCCTCCTGCGCGCAGAAGACCGTCGGTCGCTCCTCGAGCGGTGCGTCGCCTCCGAGGTCCACGATCGCGTTGCCCTGCCCCGAGAAGCCGTCGTTCAGCTTCACGACGGCCGACCGCGCCGCGGGGGAGCGCAGCTTCAGCTCGTTCAGCGCCTTCTCCACCTCGTGCGGCGAGTGGACGTCCTCGGCCCCCGGCGGGACCGCGACGCCCGCCTCCCGTGCGACCCGCCGCGACCCGGACTTGGAGCCGAGCCCGACGAGGTCCGGAGGGCACCCGTAGAGGGGGGCGTCGACCTCGTCCGCGAGCCGGGCCTCGAGCGACGTGACGTTGAACGTCAGCAGGCACGACTCGCCCTCGGCGAGCGAACGGAGGCGCGCCACCGCGCCGGGGTCCTCCAGGAGCTTCCCCGTCAGCGCGCGCGGCGACGGGTCCCACAACGCGAGCAGCCACAGCCTCCGGCCCGGTTCCGCGTCGGCCGGCACGAACCGCAGGTAGTAGTCGACGATCGGTTCCTCGACCCGCAGCGACGTCACGAAGACGAGCTGCAGGTCCGGATGGCGCAGAAGCAGCAAGAGGAAGAGCAGGCGCTCCTCGTAGAGCTGGATGCCGACGATCTTGCGCAGCTCGGCCTCGGGGAACGTGATCGACGGGACGACCACGAGCGTGCCCGACGTCATGTCGGACGCGCTGCGGCTCCCCAGCATCTCGACGAGGCGGCGCTGCCGCTCCTCGAACGTCGGCGTCATCGCGGCAGACTACGCCGGGGGTTGACCGGAGATACCCTGGGGGGGTATCGTAGGGCCATGGCCGAGACGATCGATTTCAGCGTCGAAGGTATGACCTGCGGGTCCTGCGCGGCCCGCGTGCAGCGGTCCCTCGAGAAGGTGCCCGGCGTCGTGCAGGCAGACGTCAACCTCGCGACGCACAAGGCGCGCGTCACCGGCGAGCCGGGGCTCGACCCGGCCCCCCTGGTCGCGGCCGTCGACGCCGCCGGATACACGCTCGAGCGCATCGAGCCCGCGCAGCCCCCGCCGGAGGGGCCCGGGACCGAAGCCGAGCACGCCCGCGCCTGGCGCCGCCGCGTGATCGCCGTCACGCCCCCGGCCG
>DASQDO010000174.1:0-9206 GCA_035634135.1 Actinomycetota bacterium | reverse complement strand
GCTGGCGAAGGTCGTCGGCCCCGGCGACGTCGTGCTGTTCGAGAACGACCTCCCCGACCAGTACGAGGGATGACGCACCTCCCGCCATAGACTCTGCGCGATGGCAGGGAATCTGACGGTCGGCGTGATCTTCGGGGGCCGGTCGGTCGAGCACGACGTCTCGATCGTCACGGCACACCAGGTCATGGCCGCGGCCCGCGACCGCTACGACGTCGTCCCGATCTACGTCGCGAGGGACGGCCGCTGGTTCTCGTCCCCGGCCCTCGACGACCTCGACGTCTACAAGAAGGGCCGCCACGAGGAGGCCGGCGAGGAGGTCGCGCTGGCGCTCGACGGCGGGGGTCTGCAGGCTCCCGGCGGGAGGCTCAAGGGCCCGCGCCGGATACCGCTCGACGTCGTGATCCCGGCGATCCACGGCACGTACGGCGAGGACGGCACGCTGCAGGGCCTGCTCGAGATGGCGGGCCTGCCGTACGCGGGGAGCGACGTGCTCGCGTCGGCGATCGGGATGAACAAGGTCGAGATGAAGACGGTGTTCGCGGCGGCGGGGCTTCCGGTCGTGCCGCACGAGGTCGTCGCCGTCGCCGAGCTCGACGCGGACCTCGACGCGGTCGTCGACCGGGTCGAGGGCTCGATCGGGTACCCGGCGTTCGTCAAGCCGTCGCGGCTCGGCTCGAGCGTCGGGATCGGGCGTGCGCCGGACCGGGCCGCTCTCGCCGACGCCCTCGACGTCGCACGTCGCTACGACGACCGGATCCTCGTCGAGAAGGCGATGGAGGGCTGCATGGAGGTGAACTGCTCGGTGCTCGGCGGGGCCGGGCTCCCTCCTCGGGCTTCGGTCTGCGAGCAGCCCGTGTCGTGGCGCGAGTTCCTCTCGTTCGAGGACAAGTACATGCGCGGCGGGAAGGGGAGCGGGTCGAAGGGCGAGGGCATGGCGAGCCAGGACCGCCGCATCCCGGCCCCCATCCCCGACGAGCTGACGAAGCAGGTCCAGGACAACGCGCTCGCCGCGTTCGCCGCCGTGGGGGCCGCCGGGGTCGCCCGGATCGACAGTTTCGTGAACCGGGAAACGGGCGACACATGGGTCATGGAGATCAACACCGTGCCGGGCTCGTTCGCGTTCTACCTGTGGGAGGCGTCCGGGGTCACGTTCCGGGACCTCGTCGGGTCGCTCGTCGACTCGGCCCTGGCGCGCCACGCCGCGAAGGGCAAGCTGATGTTCTCGTTCGAGTCCGGCCTGCTCGCAGGGTTCGGTGGGGGGAAGGCCGGTGGCTGAGGCGAAAAGGGTCGAGCTCTCGCCGGCCGACAAGGCGCGGTTCACGCGCGACACGCTGCCGCTGCTCGACTCGCTCTACGCGTCGGCGCTGCGGATGACCCGGAACCCGGCCGACGCCGAGGACCTAGTGCAGGAGACCATGCTGCGCGCCTACCGCTCCTTCGACCGCTTCGAGGAGGGGACGAACCTCAAGGCGTGGCTGTTCCGGATCATGACGAACGCGTACATCAACACCTACCGGAAGAAGCAGCGCGAGCCCAAGAAGGTCTCGGCCGACGAGGTCGAGGACTTCGACCTGTACCAGGAGCTCAAGAACCACGACGACCAGTTCTCGCAGACGCCGGAGCGGATCGTCCTCGACTCCCTGGTCGACACGGACATCATCGAGGCGATCGACGACCTGCCCGAGCAGTTCCGGATGGCCGTCGTCCTGTCCGACGTCGAAGGGTTCTCGTACGCCGAGATGGCCGAGATCATGGACGTCCCGCTGGGGACCGTCATGTCGCGGCTGCACCGGGGAAGAAAGGCGCTCCAGAAGAGGTTGTGGGACCTAGCAAGAGACAGGGGGATCGTCCGATCCTCCAGTGACGGGAGCCGGGGGGCCTGAGCCGATGGTAGGCACGAGATGAAGGAGATCTGCAGGGAGACCCTGGAACGGGCCTACCTGCTGATCGACGGGGAGCCGATCGCCGAGGCGGAGAGCCTGTCCATCCGGGCCCACCTCGAGGAGTGCAGCCCCTGCTACGAGCGCTACGGCCTCGAGGTCGAGGTCAAGTCGCTGATCTCACGCCTCCGGGGGGCCCACCCGTGCCCCGAGGCGCTGAAGCACCGAATCGCCGGGCTCATAGAAGAGGCGTAGCCGCCGGTCCGGCCCACGCGCGGACGTCCATATCCCCAGGTGAAGGTTGCGCCCCACATGTGGGGCCGTACACTGGTTCGGTGCCTACAGGTCCGACCCGTGGATGGGCCCATGAGGAGCGCTCGCTGTGACTTCCATACCCGACCGGATCGTTCGTCCCGAGGAGCTGGGCCTTCCATCCGAGGCGCGGGAGGTCTTCGATCGTTTGACGACCGAGGGGGCGCGAGCCTTTTCCCGGGACATCGTCCAGGCGCTGTTGGAGGCCCAAGCAAGGGGCAACCTAAGGCCAGTCAGGGACGTGGTGGATGCCTGGTATCGCACGCTCCAGTTCGTACAGCAGCCCCATCACGACGAGGCCGTAGCTTGGGCGGGCCGCGACGACGGGCCTGATCTCGACCGTGAGGATCTCGAAAGGCAACTAGGGCTCTGAGTAGAGTCGTCGCCATGGCGCGGCGATACAGATTTCGGTACTACCCCGGCGTCCGCGACGCCTTGTCGACGGCGCCTCCCGAAGCCAGGCACGCCTTCGGCGAGACCAATCTCCTCTTGTTCCAGGTGATGGCCGACTACCCACTCATCCGGTTGATCGACGTGATCATCGCCTGACCCCCCTGCCAGGTCTTCAAGGAATGCCTCCAATCCGCCGATAGAGCCTCAACGGGCAATACGGACCCTTTGGGGAGCGATCGGAATGCTTGAGTTGATCGACAGAGAAGACGAGCGGTACTTGAAGACCGCCGAGGCGGCTCGCATCTTGCGGGTCTCGCCCAAGACCGTCTCCCGCTGGGCCAAGGACGGCAAGCTCCCGCACATGGTCACCCTCGGCGGCCACCGGCGCTTCCCGGCCAGCCGCATCGAGGCCATCGCCCGCGGCCTCGAGGCCATCTAGCCCGTTCAGGCTTCGCTTCATTCATTTGCCTATTCCGGGGGCCCGGATAAGATTAGGCGTCCCTATTACCTCTCAGGAAGCGGCTAGCCCCCCATGGCCCGAACGAACCTCCACGAGCTGGCGAACAGGCTCCTCGAAACCCTGGCCTCTTCCGCGGAGGGTGACACTTTCGAAGGCAAGCTGAGGGCCGTCGCCGCCGAGGCCGGGCTGAACTCCGTCCGCAGCGCCGAGGTGATCAAGCTCCTCGAGGAGCTGGGCCGGATCGAGGTCGTCCAGCGGGGCCGCCGGGGCCGGAACACGATCATCAAGCTGGCGTCGACCGATCCCGTCAAGCTCGAGGACGCCGAGGCCATGCTCCCGAGCCGCGCGGCGAAGCGCACGACCCGGCTCAACTACGACGACCTCGGCAAGGCGGTCGTCGCCCGGCTGCTCGAGCTCGCCCGGGACGACGGCCTGAGGGCCGCCCAGGTCGAGGCCTTCGCCGCCGAGAGCGCGGCCCACCGCAAGCGGGTCGAGGAGCTCGAGGAGCAGCTCGAAGAGGCGAAGCTCCGCGAGACCGACGTCCGGGTGAGGCTGAAGGCGGCCGAGGAGGCCCTCGAACGGGCCGAGGAGAACCTCCGCAAGGCGTTCGGCTCCTCGCCGAGGCCGGTCGACGGCGGCGCGACCTCGATCGAGGACGAAGACGCCCGGGCCGTGCTCGACATCCTGAGATCCGGACGGGGTTGACCGCAGGTCCCGTCGCGTACGCCGTCGCCGGCGGCGTCGCCACCCTCACGATCGACCGCCCCGAGCGGCGCAACGCGATCAACCCCGAGGTCACCCGCGCCCTGAGGGCGGCCCTCGCCCGGGCCGAGGCCGACGACTCCGTCCGGGTCGCCGTCCTGACCGGAGCCGGTGACAAGGCGTTCTGCGCCGGGGGAGACCTGGGCGGGATGACCGCCGACTCGAAGGTCGGCCAGCACCGCGAGAGGGCCGAGGTCGGCGAGCTCTTCGCCGCGATGAGGGCGTCGCGGCTCCCGATCGTCGCCCGGGTCAACGGGCACGCGCTCGCCGGCGGGTTCGGCCAGATGCTCGCGTGTGACCTCGTCGTCGCCGTCGACGACGCGGAGATGGGGATGCCCGAGATCGACGTCGGCCTGTGGCCGTTCATGGTCACGGCGATCGTGCAGAGGGACGTGCCGCGCAAGCTCGCGCTCGAGCTCATGCTCACCGGCCGCGGCATCCCGGCCTCCGAGGGCGCTCGCTGGGGGTTCGTGAACCGTGTCGTCTCGAGGAACGACCTGGACGCCGCGGTCGCGGAGCTGACCGGATCGATCGCGTCGAAGAGCCCGTTGATCGCGGCCCTCGGCAAGTCGTCGTTCTACCGGGCCGAGGACATGTCGTTCGAGGCCCAGCTCGACTACCTGGCGGGGATGCTCACGGTGTGCCTCGAATCCGAGGACACCGTGGAGGGCGTGACGGCCTTCCTGGAGAAGCGCGCCCCCGAATGGAAGGGCCGCTGAACTAGGCTCCCTCCCGCGAGCCCGGGAAGACTTCGGCGAGACCCGCCGGCGAAGGGCCCAAAGGCAGGTGTTGCAACCGTGTCCGACACGCGGAGCTCCATCACGTACTCGTACGACGGCCCCGAGATGCGCGACCACGTCGCCGCCCTGGCCGAGCGCAAGGCGAAGCACCTCGGCATGGGAGGGCCCGACCGGGTCCAGCGCCAGCACGACGCCGGCAAGCTGACCGTGCGCGAGCGGCTCGACCGGCTCTTCGACGGAGGCTCGTTCCAGGAGCACGGCCTGCTCGCCCACCACCAGTCCACGTCACCCGCGATGCAGGGCAAGTTCACGCCCGCGGACGGCGTCGTGACCGGCGTCGGCAAGGTCGACGGACGGCCGGTCGCGGTGATCGCTTACGACTTCACCGTGATGGCCGGCTCGATGGGGATGGTCACCGAGATGAAGGCGACGCGGATGCGCGAGCTAGCGCTGCGCGAGCGCATCCCGCTCGTGTGGCTGATCGACTCCGCGGGCGCGCGCATCCAGGAGGCGACCGGCTCGATGTTCGCGCGCACCGGCGACCTCTTCCGCGAGCAGGTCGTGATGAGCGGCGTGGTCCCGCAGGTCGCCGCGATGATGGGGCCGGGCGCAGCGGGGACCGCCTACATCCCGGGCCTCGCGGACTTCGTCCCGATGGTCAAGGGGACGTCGAACATGGCGCTCGCCGGCCCCCACCTCGTCAAGGCCGCGGTCGGCGAGGACGTGACGGCCGAGGAGATGGGCGGGTCGCAGGTGCACTGCAAGGTCTCCGGCGTCGCCGACCTCGAGGTGGCCGACGACGAGGCCTGCCTAACCGCGGTCCGCAAATACCTGTCGTACTTCCCTTCGTCGAACCTAGAGCGACCGCCCGCGTCGGACACGGAGGACCCCGCCGGCCGCCGAACCGAGGAGCTCTACGACAAGGTCCCGGCGAACCCTCGCCGCGCCTACGACGTCCACGACGTCATCCGGGCCCTCACCGACGACGGCGACTTCTTCCCGATGAAGCCCGACTGGGCCCGCAACGTCGTCACCGGGTTCGCCCGCTTCGGCGGCCGCCCCGGGGGGATCGTCGCCAACCCGCCCAAGTTCCTCGGCGGGGCCCTCGACGTCAACGCGGCCGACAAGGCCGCGCGCTTCGTGTGGCTGTGCGACGCGTTCTCGATCCCGCTCGTGTTCCTGATGGACTGCCCCGGATTCCTCGTCGGGAGCGCGGTCGAGAAGCAGGGCATCATCCGCCACGGAGCAAAGATGCTGTTCGCGGTCGCGGAGGCCACGGTCCCGAAGATCACCGTCGTGATGCGCAAGGGCTACGGCGCGGGCTACTACGTGATGAACGGCCGCGCCTACGAGCCCGACCTGATCGTCGCATGGCCGACGGCGGAGATCTCGGTGATGGGGCCGGAGGGCGCGGTGAACATCATCTTCCGCAAGCAGATCGAAGCGTTGCCGGAGGAGGAGCGTGACGAGGCGCGCAACGGCATGGTCGCGATGATCCGCGAGCAGATCTCGCCGTACGTCGCCGCGGGCTGGTCGTTCGTCGACGACGTCATCGACCCCGCCGACACGCGCGCGACGATCTGCGCGGGGCTGGAGGCGGCGCAGGACAAGAAGGTCGAGCGGCCCTGGCGCAAGCACGGGGTGCTGCCGGTGTGAAGCCGGACCCGCTGAACCCGTGGCGCCGGCTCGTGTGGCCGGGCCTCCTCCTCGTCGGGATGGCCGTCTACGGCGTCGCCGGCTACATGCTGCTGGGATGGTCGTTCGTCGACGCGATCTACATGGTCGTGCTGATCCTGAGCAGCGTCGGGTTCCGCGAGGTGCGCCCGCTCGAGACGGGGGGCCAGGTCTTCACGATCAGCCTGATGCTCCTCGGCGTCACCTTGCTGCTCATCACGGTGGCGCTCCTCGCCCAAGCCGTGGCGGAAGGGGGCCTCGGCGCCCGTGGTAGGAGAAGGCGCATGCAGCGCGCGGTCGAACGGATGAGCGGGCACTTCATCGTCTGCGGCTACGGCCGCGTCGGGCGCACGATCGCGCGCGAGCTCGAAGGGGAGGGCGCTCCGTTCGTCGTCGTCGACCGCAACGACGAGCTCGAAGAGGAGCTGATGCGCGACGGGGTCGTGAACCTGATCGGCGACGCGACCTCGGACGACACGTTGAAGGCGGCGGGCATCGACCGGGCGAAGGCTCTGGTCTGCGCGCTCGACTCCGATGCCAACAACATCTTCGTGACGATCGTCGCCCGCGCTCTCAGCGCGGACGTCTACATCGTGGCGCGCGCGTCCCAGGAGACCGCGGCCGACCGCATGTACAAGGCCGGTGCCGACCGGGTCGTGTCCCCGTACGTGAGCAGCGGGCGGCACATGGCCTTGCTCGCCCTCCGCCCGCGGGTCGTCGACTACATGGACGTGACGACGGACGAGGGACCGGGCCTTCGGCTCGAGGAGGTCGTCGTCGAGGCCCGCTCGGCCCTCGAAGGGCGCCTGCTGTCGGAGATCGCGGGTGACGCGGTCCCGCTGGTCGTCAAGCGCGCCGACGGAGAGCTGATCCACACGCCCGACTCGACGATGAGGCTCGGCGACGGAGACGTGCTGGTGCTCTTGTCCGACCTCCCGGCCCAGGACTCGGCGCGTGGATAGCTGCATCGTGACCTGCGCGTTGAGCGGGGTCGCGGCGAACCGGGACCAGTGCCCGGCGATCCCCTACACGCCGGAGGAGTACGCGGCGGAGGCGAGGCGGGCGCGCGATGCGGGGGCCGCGGTCGTCCACATCCACGCCCGCTATCCGGACGGACGTCCGAGCTACCGCATCGAGGACTACCGCGCGATCACGCAGGCGATCCTGGACGCGGCCCCCGACCTCGTCGTGAACTTCTCGACCGGCGCCGTCGGCATCCGCATCGAGGAGCGCGTCCAGCAGGTCACCGCGCTGCGGCCCGAGCTCGCGGCGCTGAACATGGGCTCGATGAACTACGCGAAGTACTCGCGCAAGCGCAAGTCGTTCGTCTTCGAGTTCGTGTTCGCCAACCCGTTCGCCGACATCGTCTACCTGCTCGAGCAGATGCGGTCGGCCGGCGTCAAGCCGGAGTGCGAATGCTTCGACACCGGCCACGTCGCTAGCCTCGAGCCGTTGATCGACATGGGACTGCTCGAGCCTCCGTTCCAGCTGTCGCTGATCGTCGGCGTCCTCGGCGGCGCGCCGGCTGACGCTCGCACGCTCGCGCACCTGGCGACGCTGGTCCCGCAGCCGAGCACGTGGGAGGTCGTCGCGATCAGCCGGGCCCAGTGGACGCTCGTCTCGGCGGCCGCGTCGCTGGGCGGCAACGTGAGAGTCGGCCTCGAGGACAACTTCTACCTGCCGTCGGGCGAGATGGCGTCGTCGAACGGCGATCTCGTCGAGGCCGCGGTGCGGCTCGTAGAGCTCTCGGGGCGCGAGGTCGCCGACCCGGCGACTGCGCGGACGATGCTGGCTCTGCCGGACCCACCGGACCGCAGTGCGCTGATGGCGAGGGCGTCGTGAGCGAGAAAGTCCTTGCGGAGATGGTCGCGAACGTTTGGAAGGTCGTCGCGTCGGCGGGTGACGCGATCGAGGAAGGCGGGACGATCTGCATCCTCGAGTCGATGAAGATGGAGATCCCCGTCGAGGCCCCCGTCTCCGGCACGCTGACCGAGATCAGAGTGGACGAAGGCGGCGTGGTCCAGGAGGGCGACGTGATCGCGGTGATCGAGCCGCGGTGACGGTCCGTGCCGTGACCGGTGCGCCGGTGGCCGAGGTCGTGCTCGATCGTCCGGACGCGCGCAACGCTCTATCGATCGAGATGTGCCGCGGGATCGTCGCGGCCCTGGACGAGGTCCGCGCGACGAGCGCGCGCTGCGTCCTGCTCCGCGGGGAGGGCAAAGTCTTCTGCTCGGGGGCGGACTTCGCGGCGGTGTCGGGGCCGGGCGGGCTCGAGTTCCTCCCGGCGTTCGAGGAGATGCTGACGGCCGTCGAGTCGTTCCCACTGCCGGTCGTGGCGATGATCCAGGGCGCGGCCCTCGGCGGCGGGCTCCAGCTCGCGACGGTGTGCGACTTCAGGATCGCGGCGGACGACGCGAAGGTCGGCATCCCGGCGGCCCGCATAGGCATCGTCGTGAACTTCGAGAACGTCGAGCGGCTCGTGCGCCTTGCCGGCGTCGCCGCCGCGAAGGAGATCCTGATGACGGCGAGCACGATGACGGGGGGCGAAGCCGAGGCGCGCGGCCTGGTGACGAAGGCCGTCCCGGCCCTCGACCTGGAAGCGACTGCCCGCGCCTTCGCGCAAGAGATCGCGGACCTGTCGCCGCAGTCGGTCCAGGGAGCGAAGCGCTCCATCGGCCTGGTCGAGCGGGCGCTCGTCGAAGCCCGGCGGACGCACCCGGACGAGGTGGCCGAGATCGACGGCCTGGTCGCAGCGGCCTACGGGAGCACCGACCTGCAAGAGGGCCTGGCCGCGATGGCCGAGCGCCGCCCTCCCCGCTGGGAGGGCTAGCCGGGCCTCCCCCGGGTGGGGGATTCCCGGCGGCGCGATGATGGGTGTGTGGGTAAACGACTCACGCCGGCGCTCGTCGCCGGCGTCGCTCTGTGGGGGATCCTGACCGTCGCGTGCTCCGCGGGCGACGGCTCGTCCGACCGCGGCCCTGCCTG
>DASQDO010000173.1:0-2963 GCA_035634135.1 Actinomycetota bacterium | reverse complement strand
GGCCACTGCCGCGGCTATCGCCCCGCGTGTCAGCTCCCTGCGGCGCTTGACCCGGCGTTCGCCTTCGAGGCGCGCTCTCCGGGGGCCGGGGACGTTTGCGCTGAGAGAGGAGGCGGGGGCGTCGTCACCTACGTCGGTGAGGTCGGGCAGCGGCTCGTCCTCGAGCAGCTCGTCGTCGTCGTCCGCGTAGACGAGCGCCTCATCGTCCGCGTAGACGAGCTCCTCGTCCTCGACGTAGGCCGCCGGCTCGTCGTACGTGACCTCCGCGACCTCGGGGTCCTCGTAGGCGGCGACTGTCTCCGGCTCCTCGTAGGCGACCTCCGCGACCTCGGCGACTTCGGCGGCGGGCTCGGGTTCAGGTTCCGGCTCCTCGGGGAGGGGTTCGGGTTCGGGCTCGGGCTCAGGCTCGGGGCGACGCTCGGACTTGCCCAGCAGACGGCGCTTCCACCACGTCTCCTCGAAGACCTGGTCGCCCGGCTCCTCCGCAGCCGGCTCCTCCGCAGGGGAGGTCCGTGGCTGGTCGCCGACGTCCTCCGAAGGCAGCGTGGCGACGACATCCAAGGGGGCCTCGGTCTCCTGGACCGCCTCGTCCACGCGCTCCTCCGCAAGTGCGGCCGCGCCGGAGAGCGCCCCTACGACCAACAGCGCGAGCAACGCGCCCGCGAAGATCCGGTTTCCCCTGATCATGTCGTGTGCCCCCAGTCTGGCGACGATGGTCGCCGTATGACTAGTTGTCGGCACCCGGTACCCCTCACTGGACGCATCGGGGACAAGTTCCGGAAGTCCCGGCCCGGACGCGACAAGACCCCCCGGGCGGGACGGCCCGCGGGGCCCTGTGCCTTGGACTACTTCGAGGAGCTAGGCGTCCGGCAGCGCTGCGTCCGGCTCGCCGTCGCCGAGACCGGCGCCGGCCAGCTCGACGGGCGGGTGGTCCGGCGTCCGCTCGGCCTTCTTGAAGACGATCGAGTCCTCGCCGTCCTCGCCCGGCCCGACGTCGACGATGATCGTGTCGCCGGCCTCGTACTCCTTCCAGAGGATCTTCTCGGAGATCGGGTCCTCGACCAGCCGCTGGATCGAGCGGCGCAGCGGCCGGGCCCCCCGCGTCGGGTCGTATCCCCGCTTCGAGAGCAGGACCTTGGCGGCCTCGGTGAGCTCGATGCCGACGTCCTGGCTCTCGAGCTGCTCCTTCACCCGCCGGATCATCAGGTCCACGATCGACTTGACCTCGTCCTGCGAAAGCTCGTGGAACACGATGACCTCGTCGATGCGGTTCAGGAACTCGGGACGGAAGCTCTTCTTCAGCTCCTCGTTGACCCGCTCCTTCATCTTCTCGTAGGTCAGCTCCTCCGACGCCTGGCCGAAGCCCATCGCAGGCTTGCGCAGGTTCTGCGTACCGAGGTTCGACGTCATGATGATCACGGTGTTCTTGAAGTCCACCGTCTTGCCCTGGGCATCCGTCAGACGGCCGTCCTCGAGGATCTGCAGCAGCGTGTTGAAGACGTCCGGGTGGGCCTTCTCGATCTCGTCGAGCAGCACGACCGAGTACGGCCTGCGCCGCACGGCCTCGGTGAGCTGGCCGCCCTCCTCGTAGCCGACGTAGCCCGGAGGCGAGCCGACGAGGCGGGACACCGTGTGCTTCTCCATGTACTCGGACATGTCGAGCTGGATCAGCGCGTCCTCGTCGCCGAACAGGAACTCGGCGAGCGTCTTCGCTGTCTCGGTCTTCCCGACGCCCGAGGGGCCGAGGAAGATGAACGAACCGGCGGGACGCTTGGGGTCCTTGAGGCCCGCCCTGGTGCGGCGGATCGAGCGGGACACCGCGGCGATCGCGTCGTGCTGGCCGACGATCCGCTGGTGGAGCTCCTCTTCCATCCGGAGCAGCTTCGCGGTCTCTTCCTCGGTCAGCGACATCACGGGGATGCCGGTCCACGACGACAGGACCTCGGCGATCTCCTCCTCGTTGACCTCGGCGAAGGCTTCGCCCTCGGCAGCGCGCCAGGTGGTCTCCTTCTCGGCGCGCTCGGCGATCAGCCGCTTCTCGTCGTCGCGGAAGGCGGCGGCACGCTCGAAGTCCTGCGCCTCGATCGCGTCCTCCTTGGCGCGGCGGACCTCGGCGATGCGCTCCTCGAGCTCGCGGTAGTCGGGCGGGGCGCTCATCCTGCGGATGCGCAGCCGCGACCCGGCCTCGTCGATCAGGTCGATCGCCTTGTCGGGCAGGAAGCGGTCGGAGATGTAGCGGTCGGCGAGGTTCGCCGCGGCGACGAGGCCCTGGTCCGTGATGTGGACCCGGTGGTGCGCCTCGTAGCGGTCGCGCAGCCCCTTGAGGATGTCGATCGTGTGGGCGACGGTCGGCTCGGGCACCTTGATCGGCTGGAACCGGCGCTCGAGGGCGGCGACTTTCTCGAGGTGCTTGCGGTACTCGTCGAGCGTCGTGGCGCCGATGGTCTGGAGCTCGCCGCGGGCCAGCATCGGCTTCAAGATGCTCGCCGCGTCGATCGCGCCCTCGGCCGCACCCGCGCCGACGAGCGTGTGGAGCTCGTCGATGAACAGGATGATGTCGCCGCGGGTATTGATCTCCTTGAGGACCTTCTTCAGCCGCTCCTCGAAGTCGCCGCGGTAGCGGGAGCCGGCGACGAGAGCGCCGAGGTCGAGCGTGTACAGCTGCTTGCCCGCGATGGTCTCGGGCACCTCGCCCTTGACGATGTTCTGCGCGAGGCCCTCGACGATCGCGGTCTTGCCGACGCCGGGCTCGCCGATGAGGACGGGGTTGTTCTTGGTGCGGCGCGACAGGACCTGCATCACGCGCTCGATCTCCTTCGCCCGGCCGATGACCGGGTCGAGCTTGGACTCGCGGGCCGCCTGGGTGAGGTTCCTGCCGAACTGGTCGAGCACCAGGCTGGTCGTCGGCGTGCCCTCGCCCGGGCCCGCGGCGGGCTCGCCCTTGCCGCCCTGGTAGCCGGAGA
>DASQDO010000172.1:0-3014 GCA_035634135.1 Actinomycetota bacterium | reverse complement strand
CCGGCTGGCCCAGCCGCGCGTCCTCGGCGCAGATGCGGAGGTCGCACGCCAGCGCGAGCTCGCATCCACCGCCGAGCGCGTAGCCGTTGACCGCGGCGATCGTCACCACCGGCAGCTGCTCGAGACGCGTGAAGACGTCCTGGAAGCGGCCGATGTACCGGTACATCGAGACCGCGTCGAGCTCGGCCATCTCCTTGATGTCGGCACCGGCGGCGAAGATCCGCTCGCCGCCCCAGACCACCAGGGCGCGCACGTCCGCGTTCTCCGCGGCGGCGTCGACCGCCTCGCCGATCTCGCGCGCGACCTGCTGATTGAGCGCGTTCATCTTCGGCCGGTCAAGCCTCAGCGTCGCCACGCCAGAGGCCGCTACCTCGAGGTTCACGAACTCTCCCACGATGCCTCCCGCGCCAGGATCGATTGCAGGATCGCAAGGCTACGATCTCCGCGTGCCGACCGAGTTCGAGCAGTCCTTACGCGCCGCGCTGGCGGCGCACAGCCCCGCGCGGGTACGCGTCTCCGACGCACGAGCGGCGGCGGTCCTGATACCGGTCGTCGCGGAGGAGGAGCCGTCGGTGCTCTTCACGCTCAGGACCGAGACCGTGCGCAGCCACAAGGGACAGATCTCGTTCCCCGGCGGATCGATCGATCCCACCGACCGATCGGCGCGGGCCGCGGCGCTGAGAGAGGCACAGGAGGAGATCGGGCTCGACCCTTCGCTCGTCGAGATCGTCGGCGAGCTCGACACGACGCCGACGTTCGTCAGCGGCTTCGTGATCAGCCCGTTCGTGGGGCTGCTGTCCGAGACGCCTCCGCTGACGCCGAACCCGGACGAGGTCGCCGAGGTGTTGCAGGTCCCGCTGGCCGACCTGAACGACGAGATCCGGGCCGAGCCCGGGTTCGCACACGCCGGCCGCACCTATCCCACCGAGGCGTGGATCTGGCGCGACTACGTCATCTGGGGCGTGACCGCCCGGCTCATCCGGCTCTTCCTGGGGGTGCTCGCGGAAGGCGGTCTCGTAGCGGCCCCCTCGGAGACCACGTCGTGGAGCGGGTTCTCGGCATGACCCCGACACCCCTGCCGTCCCCGTCGGCGTCGTTCGTGTTCGACCTGCCCCAGGCGGCTCCCGGCGAGGCGATCGGCGCCGTCGTCGCCATCGTGTTGGCGCTGGCCGCGGGGATACTGGGCTACAGGATCATCAGAGGGGGTCGAGGACTGTGACGGGGACCCGGAGGAAGACGAGGCTGGCGGCGCTGTTGCTGACGCTGGTCGTGGCCGCGGCCTGCTCCAGCCCGCAGGGCACCGAGCAAGGCGACGGCTCGCGGCTCGGCAAGGAGAAGCCGCGCGGCACCGCCGCCGCCGGAAAAGGCGACAAGGACGGCGGCGCGAAGCCCGGAGGGAAGAAGACGGACGGCGGCTCGCAGGTCCCGCCGTCGGCCGTCCCCGGCGGCGTCGCGATGCCATCCCCCGGCGTGGCCGAGAAGCCCGGAGGGTTCAGCGGAGCATCCAGGACCAAGACCACGACGACCTCGAACGGCGTCGACCCGCGGACGGCGTCGGTCGTCGTGACCGAGCCCGACCCCGACGCGGACAAGAGCGGCGTCGCGCCGGAGTTCGCCGACGTCTTGTCGACGCGGGTCGAGGGGGACGGCCCGAACCTCCGGGTGACGATCACGTTCCGCGGCCAGCTCCCGCAGAAGATGCCCGACGACAAGACGTACATGGTCACGGGGTTCGGCCTCACGAGCCCGAAGGGACAGTCGCAGGGCTACGCGTTCGGCGCGTCCGCCGACGTGAAGGGCTGGACGGCCTACGGCGGCGGCAAGGACAAGAAGGACTTCCCGGGAGAGTTCTCGATCTCGGGCGACACGGCCGTGTTCCTGATCCCGTGGTCCGCGATACAGGGGCCGCGCCCGTTCGAGTGGTACGCGCAGGCCTCGTGTTTCAGGTCCCTCGCAGGGACCACGCACTACTCGCTGGACGCGCTCCCCAACGAGGGGCCGGCGAAGTACCCGGCGGGGTGATCTCCGAGGAGCTGGCGCTCCCACTCGTCGGGAGGCGGCGGCTGGCGCCGCGTCGCGGCGGGGAAGCGCGCTGCGTTGTAGTCCTGTAGCCACTCCTCCAGCTCGTTCGCCGGGACCGGCCGCGTGAGGTAGTAGCCCTGCGCGAGGTCGCAGCCGAGCGTCGAGAGCTGCTTCCAGATCCCCTCGTTCTCGACCCCCTCGGCGACGACGCGCAGCCCGAGGTTGTGCGCCAGCTCGATCGTCGAACGGACGATCGCCGCGTCGTTCTCGTCGGACGCCATCTTCATGACGAAGGACTTGTCCATCTTCATCTCCTTGACCGGGAGACGCTTGAGGTACGACAGCGACGAGAACCCGGTGCCGAAGTCGTCGATCGCGAGGCCGACGCCCATCGCGTTCAGGGTCGACAGCACCGCGAGGGCGCGCCGAGCGTCCGCCATGATCGTGCTCTCCGTGATCTCGAGCTCGAGGGAGGTCGCCTCGACGCCCCACTTCTGGAGCAGGCGCGTGACCTGGTCCGGGAGCTGCAGGTCCAGCAGGCTGCGCGAGGACAGGTTCACCGCGACCTTCAGCTTGAACCCGCGCTTGTCCCACACCGAGATCTGACGGATCGCCTCGTCGAGCAGGTTCATCGTCAGCGGGCGGATCAGCTGCGTCTGCTCGGCCAGCGGTATGAACTCGTCCGGACCGACCACACCGCGGTACGCGTGCTGCCACCGGGCCAGCGCCTCGACGCCGATGATCTTGCCCGTGCGCATGTCGGCCTTCGGCTGGTAGTAGAGGACGACCTCCTTGTTCTGGATCGCGTTGCTCAGCTCGCTGCCGAGCGCGAGCCGCCGGAGGCTGTTCTGGTCGCGGTCGGGGTTGTAGAACTCGTAGCCGGTCTGAGTCTCCTTCGCCGCGTACATGGCGACGTCGGCCCGCTGCAGCAACGCGTCGACGCCTCGCGCGTGGTCCGGGAACATCGAAACTCCGATGCTCGCTCCCACGTC